>DATIDO010000189.1:0-3025 GCA_035456245.1 Polyangiaceae bacterium | reverse complement strand
TCACCAGCTCGAGGCCGTGATGATCCTGATCCAAGCAGCGCCGCACCTCGTTGACCGAGAGGTTGTCGGGCGTCGAGTGCGACCAAGGCAGATCGACCAGCCACTCCACGTAGGTGCGGCTGACCTGGTACTCCGCCGACTGCGACTGCATGCCGGCCAATCGCCCCAGCTGCTTGCGGGCCACCTCGCGGACCTCGTCCGGCACCTCGCTGAGCGCGAGCCGCTCGCGCAGCTTCTCGACTTCCTCGTCCTCGTCCGGGCTCTCGCCCAGCTCTTCACGGATGGCGCGCATCTGCTTGCGCAGCACGTAGGCGCGCTGGCTCTTGCTCATCTCCGTCTCGACCAAGTTCGAGATCTCGGCCTTCACCCGGAGCGACTCGAGCTGGCGGTCCAGCATTTTGGTCACCAGGGTCACTCGTGCGCCGACGTCTTGGGCCTCCAGCACCCGCTGTCGCACGGCCACGCTGGCCAGCTCTTCGGGGAGGTTCGAGGCGATCAGGTCGGCGAGAGGGCCGGCCTCCCGCACGTTGTCGAGGATGCCGGCGGTCTCCTTGGGCAGATCCGGCATGAGCTCGAGGGTCCGCCGAGCCTTGTCGCGCAGGCTCTCCACGGCTGCGCGCGAGGCCTCCTCGTCGAGCCCGACCTCGGTGCTGCGCAGCACCTCGGCTCGCATGTAGGGCTCGATGCCGAGCGGCGCGACGATGTGGAAGCGCCCCAGGCCGTTCAGGACGACCGAATAGGCGTTCTGGTTGATGCGGATGACCTTCACCACCCGGGCCAAGGTACCCACGGTGAAGACGTCGTCGAAGGTCGGCTCCACCACGTTCGAGTCGCGCTGAGCGACCACGCCAATCAGCGCCCCCTCGGCTTCCAGCTCCTCGACCAGACGGACCGTGCGCGCCCGACCGACGTTGATGGGCACGACCGACATCGGGAACAACACCGAGTTGCGCAGCGGGAGGATGGCAACGCGCTCGGGCTTGCGTGGAGGGGTAGTGGGGCTCATCCACTCGCACCCTACTCCCGCGCCGGGCGACGTCCACCCCCGGGCCGCCCTCGAAAATCTCGCGCTCGGGGGCCACCCCCCGAGCGGTTCGAGCGTGTTCGTGCTACCTCTGGGGCCGCTCGTGGCCACTCGACGCACCTCTACGTCCCCACGCTCGCGCCTCGGTCGCGCCGCCGCTCTGCTCGAGCACGCCCTGCTCAAGCGCGCCCTGCTCGTGCGCGCGCCGTTCACGCAGGCTCGACTGTTGGCCGTCCTCGGTCTCGCGGCGCTGTCCGCCTCGACCGCGGCCTGTCAGAGCCAGCCTGCTGCCTCACCGCGCGGCGCCATCGACGCCTACGGTGACGCCTTGGCCCGTGGTGACACGCGAGCTGCCTACGAACTGCTCTCCCGTGAGACGCGGGCCGAGTTGTCGTACGACGAATTCCAGAAGCGCTTGGCCGAAAGCCCGGACGAGGTCCAGGCCCTGGTTCGCAGCCTGGACCGTCCCTCGGAGCCTCCTTACGTGACGGCCACCGTAGTCACGCGCGACGGCCAGGTCCTCGAACTCGTCTACGAAGACGGAGCCTGGCGGGTCACCGAGGCGGCTGTGGATCTCTACTCACAGAGCACTCCCGAACGCGCCATCGACTCCTTCGTGCGAGCGCTGCACAACCGTCGCTTCGACGTGCTCCTGCGCTTCGTCCCCGATTCACAGCGCGAGGGCCTGGACGCCCACGTCCTGGCCGAGGCCTGGGACGGCGAGCAAAAGCTCGAAATGGAGCGGATTGGAGAGGGCCTGAGGCTCGCGCTGCCCACCGCAAAGGTCGAGACTCTGGGCGACCGGGCCACGATGAGCTATGGCGCGGGCGCCACGGTCGAGCTGGTTCGTGAGCACGGCCTCTGGAAGATCGAGGATTTCAAGTGACCCAACCCCGCAAAGCCAGCGTCGAACGCAACACTTCCGAGACCAAGATCCGGGTCGAAGTGAACCTGGACGGCACGGGTCAGCACTCGATCCGTACTCCCTTGCCCTTCCTCACCCACATGCTGGAGCAGCTGCCCCGGCACGGTCTGTTCGACCTGGTGGTCGAGGCCGAAGGTGACGTGCAGATCGATGGCCACCACACGACGGAAGACCTGGGCATCGTGCTCGGCAAGGCCGTGCTCGCCGCGCTCGGTGAGCGCAAGGGCATCCGCCGCTACGGCTCGGCCACTCTGCCGATGGACGAGGCGCTGGTCACCTGCGCGCTGGACGTCTCGGGCCGGGCCTATTTCGTTTGGAACGTCGACCTGCCCAAGGCCAAGCTCGGCGATTGGGACGTCGAGTTGGCCGAGGTGTTCTTCGAGGCCTTCGCGCGAGCCTGTCAGGTGAACCTGCACATGGTGAAGCACGCGGGCCACAACCTGCACCACATCGTGGAGATCTCGTTCAAGTCCTTCGCCAAGGCGCTGCGCTTCGCAACGGAGATCGATCCTCGCGCGGGCGGCGCGGTTCCGTCCACGAAGGGAATGCTGGACTGACATGCGAGTCGCCGTCCTCGATACCGGTCACGCAAACCTCACCTCCGTCTGTCGCGCCCTGGAGGAAGCTGGCAAGCCGCTGAACCTGACGGTCCTGCGTACGCACGACACGAAGGAACTGGCTCGCGCCGACAAGCTGGTCGTCCCGGGTCAGGGCGGCTTCGGCGATTGCCTGCGTGGGATCGAAGACCAGAAGGAAGTGCTGCGTGAGCGCGTCCAGGCTGGTGTCCCCTACCTCGGCATCTGCCTGGGGCTGCAGGCTCTGTTCGATTCGAGCGAAGAGGCGCCCGGGGTTCCCGGCTTGGGTTGGTTCGCCGGCGACAACGTGCGGCTCGGTCCCGCGCCCGGCATCAAGATCCCCCACATGGGCTGGAACTCCCTGGACCTGACCCACGGCGGCCACCCGGTGCTCGACGCGGCCGGCGGGGCCGGCAGCTGGGTGTACTTCGTCCACTCGTACCACGCGCAGCCCACCGACCCGACTCTGGTGAAGGCGACCGTCCAGCACGGCCCCCACAC
>DATIDO010000188.1:0-11514 GCA_035456245.1 Polyangiaceae bacterium | reverse complement strand
GATCGCCGAGAACATCATCGACAGGGCGATGGTCAGCGCGACCTGCTTGTACATGCTGCCGGTGATGCCGCCCAGGAAGGCCACCGGGATGAACACCGCGGAGAGCACGAGTGCGATGGCCACCACCGGGCCAGACACTTCCTTCATCGCCTGAATCGTGGCGTCCCGCGGCGACAGACCGTGCTCGATGTGGTGCTCGACCGCCTCGACCACGACGATGGCGTCGTCCACGACCAGACCGATGGCCAGCACGAGGCCGAACAGCGACAGGGTGTTGACCGAGAACCCCAGCATCGGGAAGGCGATGAACGCGCCGATCAGCGATACGGGCACGGTCAGCAGCGGGATCAGCGTGGCTCGCCAGCTCTGCAGGAACAGGAACACCACGAGCAACACCAGCGCCACTGCTTCGAGCAGCGTGTGCATGATCTCGTTGATACCGGCGGTCACCGGCAGGGTGGTGTCCAGGGCGACGGCGTAGGCCACGTCGGCCGGGAACTTCTTGGCCAGCCCCTCCATCGTGGACTTCACCTGCTCGGCCAGCAGCAGCGAGTTCGAGCCCGGCGCCTGGTAGACCAAGAGGGCCGAAGCCGCCTGGCCATTGAATCGGGCGATCTGCGTGTAGGCCTCGACGCCCAGCTCCACGCGGGCCACGTCCGACATACGGATGACCGAACCGTCCGGGTTGGCGCGGACGATGATGTCGGAGAACTCCTCCTGCGTCTCCAGGCGGCCCTGGGCGCGAACGGAGTAGGTCAGCTCCTGACCCTTGGGCGCCGGCTCGCCGCCAATCATGCCGGCGGGGTTCACCGTGCTCTGCGCGCGGATGGCGTTGGTGATGTCGTCGACCGTCAGGTTCAACGTCGCCAGGCGATCGGGACGCACCCAGATGCGCATAGCGTAGTCCGCCGAGCCCATCTTGGTCACGCGACCGACGCCCGGGATGCGGGCCAGGTCGTCGATCACGTTGATGGTGGCGTAGTTGCCCAGATAGGGGGCATCCAGGGTGCCCTTGGGCGAGTAGAGCGAGATGACCATGAAGGGCATGCCCATGGCCTTCTTGACCGGCACGCCCAGCTGCTTCACGTCGTTGGGCAGGCTCGGCGTGGCCTCGGACACGCGGTTCTGCAGGAGGACGTTGTTCATGTCCGGGTTGGTGCCCGGCTTGAAGGTCACACGCAGCTCGAGCGAGCCGTCGTTGGCGCTCGTCGACTTCATGTAAATCATGTTGTCGACGCCGTTCGCCTTCTGCTCGAGGGGAGTCGCTACCGACTGCTCGAGCGTGAGGGCGTCCGCGCCGGTGTAAGTCGTCGTCACGCTCACCTCGGGCGGGACGATGTCCGGGAACTGCGCGATGGGCAGCCCGGTGATGGCGACGGCGCCGCTGATGACGATGAGGATGGCGAGGACGATCGCGAAGACCGGCCGCTGAACGAAGAATGATCCCATGCTTCAGCCCTGTGCCTTGGCGGGCGCGTGCGGGACGACGACGGAATCGGCCTTCACCTTTTGGAGGCCGTCGAGCAGCACCTTTTCACCGGGCTTCAGCCCCTTGTCGATCACCCAGTCGCTGCCGACTCGAGCGCCGGCGACGACCGGGCGTCGCTCGACCTTGTTGCCAGCGACGAGCACGAAGAGCTCATAGGTGCCCTGCCGTTCGATCACGGCCCGCTGCGGCACGGTGAGAGCGCCGGTGCGCGTGTCGACCGGGGTGCGCACACGGGCGAACTGACCGGGGCGCAGGAGGTTCTGGGGGTTGGAGAAGCGTGCCTCGACCAGAATGGCGCCGGTACCGCCCTTCACGGCGCGGTCGATCATCGAGACCCAGCCGAGCTCGGGGTATTCGCTGCCGTCCACCAGGATGAGACGCAGGCGGTGCGGGCGGTCTGCCTCGGGTACTTCGGTCAGCCGGTTCAGCAGCGCGGCGTGTTTCAGGTAGAGCTGCTCGGGGATGGGGAAGCGCACCTTCACGACGTCGATGCGCGAGATGGTGGTGAGCAGGGTGGGTTCACCTTGGCCGACCAGGGAGCCGACGCTGACCTCGCGAACGCCGGCGATACCGTCGATCGGCGATTTCACCTTGGTGTAGTCGAGGCTGGCGCGCGCGGAGGCCAGATTGCCCTCGGCTGCTTGAACTTGAGCTTCGGCAGCCTGCTTGGCGGCGATGGCGTGATCCAGCTCCTGGCGACTCACCGCGCTGGTGGCGACGAGGGGGGTGAGGCGCTCGACGTCGGCCTTTGCCTTGGCGGCGTCGGCTCGGCTCATGGCCAGGTCACCGTTCGCCTTGAGCACCTCGGCTTGGGAGAGCACGGGGTCGATGGTGAAGAGCATCTGCCCGGTCTTCACATGGGTGCCACCGTTGTAGTGGACCTCCTGCAGGTAGCCGGCGACTCGGGCCCGAATTTCGGCGTTCTCCACGCCGTCGACCGTGCCGACGAAGTCGGTGGTGATGGTGACGTCGTGGGGCTGAACCTCGTAAACCGTCACGTCGAGCGGCTTGCTGGCCGCTTGCTCGGGTGGTTTGCAGGCGCTGAGGGTGAGGAGTGCGCCGAGCGCGAACCGATGGAACTTGGGACTTTCAGGAAGGAACATGCGTGCCATTTCGTCGCGACCGTTGGCGTTCTCGGTCGCATCATAGGCAGAGCGGGATCGGCTAGTCGATAGCCAGGGGCCGCGGCTCCGCGCGCCATCATCGAGTGCTCAGCCTCGGTTTTGGTCGCTCGGCGTGGGGCCCTCGGCGCTCGGTCTCGGCGCACTGGCCGGCAGGACGTTCGCCCCCGGAGCGTCAGCCTGCTCGTCGGAACGTGAGGTTCACTCGTCGTGGGCCGAGGCGGGCATGTTCGGCGGGTTCGATGGGCAAAATGCCGTGAAACACCAGCCGGCTGGGCCCGCCCCACACCACCACGTCACCATGCTCGAGTCGAACTCGGCGGAAGGGACCACTCCGGCTCGTGCCGCCGAACTGGAACACGGCCGGGATCCCCAAGGAGACGGACACGATCGGCTGGGAAAAGTCTCGCTCGTCCTCGTCGCGGTGGGGTGTCAGGCGCGCACCAACCTCGTAGCGATTGATGAGGCAGGCATCGGGCGCAAAGTTCGCGAAACCGCCCGCGACCGCCGCATCTTGGGCGAGCTTACGGAAGCAGTCGGGCATGGTTGGCCAAGGGCGCCCATGGGTGGGATCGATGGGCTCGTAGCGGTAGCCCTTGGCGTCGCTGTGCCATCCGAGTTCTCCCGTATTGGTCATGGCCACGGACATGGGCTGGCCGCCGGGGGTCTGGAGGTGACGAAACGGCGACGCGAGTTGGACCGCCTCCACGGCTTCGAGCAGCTCGGATTCCCTCGGCAGGGCAAAGCCGGGGAGTAGCCAAGCGCCCGGTCCCAAGGGGCTCGGCGCAACCAGGCCACGACCCACATCCAAACTGAGCTGAACCACGGAGCAAAGATGTCCTCTCTTCTTTCCCGGTGACACTGAATGGGTGTACAGTATTCGGGTGCAGATAGGATTATTTTCTCGCGCCCCGGCCGAGGTCGAGCCGTCCTTCGGCCGTGCCCAGCGATTCGACCTGGGGATGGGGGCTTGGTTGGAATTCGTGCCGTCCTGGACCCAAGGGGCCGATCAGGCCTTTCAGCTCTTGTTCCAGGCGTGCAGCTGGGAGCAGCACGAGCGGAACATGTACGACCGCGTCGTCGCGGTTCCGCGACTCTTGGCAGCTCGCCCCGGGCGTTCGACCGGCGTGACCTTCGCCGATTCGCAGCGCATCGGTCTGGCGACCTCGCGAGCCCCAGCGGGTGACATCGCGCGGGCCAATGGGCTTCTGGAGGATTGGTCGACGCGGCTCGGTTCGCGCTACGGGCGGCGGCTCGAACACGTGGCTCTTGCGCACTATCGGGATGGGGCGGATGGCGTGGCGTTTCACGGCGATCGGCTCGGCTCGCTTCGTCCCGACACGATTGTCGCCATTGTCTCTCTCGGTGCTCCGCGGCGCTTTCTGCTGCGGCCGTCGCCTCGGCAGCCCGAGCTGGCGGGAATGGCTGGCAAGACGTTCGAGCTCCGTGAGGGCGACCTCTTGGTCATGGGAGGTAGCTGCCAAGAGACTTGGGAGCACTCGATCCCCAAGATGCGTCGCGCAGGTCCTCGGCTGGCCGTCATGTTTCGGGAACGCTGGGAGGAAGAGGAGGTTCGCCCGATCGCGAGTGCGGGCTCCGGCTCCCTTGCATCGGAACGGCCGCTGCGGAGAATCGCCGGACGATGAAGATCGCGATGTTCGACACGCACGGCTACGATCGAGACTCGTTCACCGCTGCCAACGTGGCCTTCCGGCACGAGATCACCTTTCTCGAGCCGCGCCTCACGGCGACGACCGCCAGCCTGGCGGCGGGGCACGACGCCGTGTGCGCGTTCGTCAACGATCGCGCCGACGAGCGGACTCTCGAGATCTTGGCAGAAGGTGGCGCCAAGTTGCTCGCGCTGCGCTCGGCGGGCTTCAACCACGTCGACTTGTCCGTGGCCGAGCGCCTCGGCATTCGCGTGGTTCGCGTACCCGCCTATTCTCCGTACGCCGTTGCCGAGCACGCCGTCGCGTTGGTGCTGGGCTTGAACCGGAAAATTCATCGTGCCTCCGCGCGCGTGCGTGAGTGGAATTTCTCGTTGGATGGCCTGGTCGGCTTCGATCTGCGAGGCAAGACGGTGGGCATCATCGGCACCGGGCGTATCGGGCAAGTGGCGGTGGAGATCTTCCGCGGCTTCGGCTGCCGCGTGCTCTGCTACGACGCCTTCCCCGACGAGGCCTTCGCGAGCTCGCGGGGCGCGAGCTACGTCGAGCTGAGCGAACTCTACGCTCAGTCGGACATCGTCTCCCTCCACCTGCCGCTGACGCCCGAGACCCACCACATGATCGACTCCGCGGCGCTCTCGGTCATGAAGCACGGGGCCATGATGATCAACACCAGCCGTGGCGCCCTGATCGACAGCCGCGCGCTCGTGCGCGCGTTGAAGAGTGGCAAGTTGGGCGCCGCAGGTCTGGACGTGTACGAGGAAGAGGCGGGCATCTTCTTCCAGGACTTGTCCAACAAGGTCCTGCAAGACGACATCCTGGCGCGCCTGCTCAGCTTCCCCAACGTGCTGGTGACGTCTCACCAGGCGTTCATGACCGTCGAGGCTCTGTCCAACATCGCGCACGTCACCCTCGAGAACGTGCGGGCGTTCGAGTCGGGGCAGGCCCTGGTCAACGAGGTGAAGGTGGAGGAGGTCTTTCACTCCTCCGAGGCTGGCTCGGCCTGAGCGCTCAGTCTCGTCCGACGGGGAGGCGGACCACCCGTTGGGACACCTGAGTCAGCCAGAACTCGCGATCCCGCGCGAGGTGGCTGACGAAGAGCACCGTGGTCGAACGTGTCGCGCACAGGGAGGCCACGAGCTCGAGGACTCGCTGGTGGTTGGTCTCGTCCAGCCGGCTGGTCGGCTCGTCGAGCACGAGTAGCCACGGCTCCTTGATGGCGGCGCGGGCCAACAAGACCAAGCGTTGCTCGCCCTGGGAGAGCGCGCGAAAGGCAGTATCGATCGAGGCTTCGATGCCGAGCCAGGCCCACCAGGCGCGCGCGCGAGCCACCACGCTCGTCTCGGGCCGCTCGTAGAGGCCGATGCTGTCGAACCAGCCACTGACGATCACCTCGAGCGCGCTGGCTGGCACGCGGTAGTCGCGATGCAATTGGCCGGAGAGGAGACCGACGTGCCGCTTGATGTCCCAGATGGTCTCGCCGCTGCCGCGCTTGCGTCCGAAAAGCTCGAGATCGTTCGCGTAGGCCTGGGGATGGTCGCCGGTGAGCAGGGCGAGCAGGCTCGACTTGCCCGAGCCGTTGGGGCCCTCGATCAGGGTGTGATCCCCAGGATGAATCAGCAGCTCGAGGCCGGCGAAAACGATCTGTTCGCCGTAGCGCACCGAGCCGTTCCGCAGACGGACGAGTGGGGTGCTCGGTTCGGCGGGTGGCTCCCGGCCTCCTTGGAGTGGTGGCGGTGTCGTCGCGGCCAAGGGAGCTGCGTTGTGGGCGCTCCACTCGTCCCAGTCGCCCAAGAACACGAGCCGACCCTGCTCGCAGCTCGCTACGGTCGAGATCGCCGGGCCCGAAGCGGGGGGCAGCTCGTTGCCCACCAGGATGACCTGCACATGCGTCGCCAAATCGGCGACGAGCTGCCAGAGCAGCGCGCGTGATGCGAGGTCGAGGCCATCGAACGGTTCGTCGAGCACGAGCAAGGGAGGTTGCGAAGCCGCCAGCTGAGCCAGTCGGACCTTGCGGGCTTCGCCGCTCGACAGCTGCCGGTAGCCGCGCTCGCGCAACGGCCGCAGTCCCCATCGTTCGGCCCAAGGGCTGTCGTCGAGCGCAGGGCCGAGTAGTTCGGCCACGGTCGTTCCGGCATCGACGGCCTCCTGCAGGTTGGAGTCGTCCTCGCGCAGCTCGCGCTCGTAGAAGGCCTGTTCCGTCTCGGCGGAGACCAAGCGCGCGCCTTCGACACCCGAGACCAGCCAATGCGCCAAGCTCGACTTGCCCGAGCCGTTGGGCCCGACCAAGAGCGCCAGCCCAGCCGATGCGCCGGACATCAGCTCGGCCCAGCGCGCGCGCAGCGCGGCGTCACTCAGAGAGCTGGGAGGTGCCACTCGTCGATCAAAGTCTCGTACGCTGCGCGCGGCAACTGCACGACGCGCGGCTCGGCCTCGAGGTCCAACCAGCGCAGCACCTCGACCAGTCGATCCTGCGCCATCGCGGTGCAGCCCGAGGTGCCCTGGCCGGGGCCGCGCCACACGTGCAGGAACACACAGGAGCCGGCGCCCACGAGTGGGTGCGGGGTGTTCTGTTCGACCACGACCCCCCAAGTGAAGAGTCCATCGTCGCGCTTGAGGGGACTCCAGCGCTGCCAGCCGGCCTTCTCGACCTCGGATGCGTCGATGATCGAGTTGTAGTGGGGCGAACGCGTGTCCTCGACGCAGTAGGTGTTCGCAGTGGCCTGGAGATAAGGGAAGCCGTGCGCGCCCTCCGGTAGCTGAGCGGCGAGGCCGAAGGCTCGTCGCAGCGAGAACGTGCCGGCTGGCGTCTTGCCATCGCCTTCGCGCTTGCGGGGCCCCTCGGCCAGCGGCTGGAAATCACCACGACCCCAAGCCATGCCGCGTCGTCCCACGTTGACCTCCACCGGCTCGGCCACGGCCAGCCAGGAGCCCGAGCGTTCGCGTTCGTAGCGCTGCAGCTTGGCGCGAGGGGTCGACCAGGTGTCGGCCAACACGAGCAGGAGCTGCTCGCGTTTCGCCGCCACGGCGGCGGCGCCCTGTCGGACATCGCCCGTCGTCGACGGCGCCTCGGCAGAAGCCATGGGGCGTGCCTCGGCCGAGGCGGTGGGGCGGGACTCGCTCGCAGCCCCGGGGGTCGCAGCTGCTTCACGCGCCCTCCAACTGGCGACGACGGCGACCAGGCAGCTCAGCGTCCAGAAGGTCGGCTGTCGCATCAATCTCGTTCGGCCGCGGCCAGCAGCGCGAGCGCTGTCTTGGCGTCGACCCCCAGCTGCTCGGCCGCCGAAGCCAAGGTCGAGATCTCGCGACGTCCGATGCCGCCTTCGACCTGGGCCACCTCGACGCCGATGGCGAAGGCCTTGTGACGCAGCTCTTCGCTCTGGAGCAGCTCGCCCAGCTCACCCAGTCGCTCTCCGCGCCAGGCCTTGGGCGGCCGAGAGGGAGGGCGGACGGCCGGCAGGACGCGGCTGATCCAGGTGGGATCGGCTTCGGGGGCCAGCTCGGCCACCCTGACCCCCAGCAGTCGCTCTTCGTCGGCGGCCAGCGCGCCGTCGGCGTAGGCCACGATCGACACGACCTCGACGAGGGCGCGCAGCTGCTCCTCGCTCGGTGCTCCGCCGCTGCCGTCCTTCGAGTCGCTCATGGGGCCTCGTCCTCCTTCGACTCGTCATCGCACTCGGGCTCGCGCTTCCCACCGGTCTTGCGGCAGTCGGCGCACAGGCCCAGGAGTTCGTGGAAGTGCGCCGTCAGCTCGAAGCCGTAACGCTCGGCGATGTCGTGCTGCAGAACCTCGAACGCCTCGAACTCGAACTCGACGACCTTGTCGCACGAGGTGCAAATCAGGTGGTCGTGGTGCGGCCGCTCGAAGGCGGGTTCGTAGAAGTGACGCTCACCGGAGGAGAGCAGCGCCGGCTGAATGAGCCCGGTTTCGACCAGCAGGGGGAGCGTACGGTAGACGGTGGCGAGGTGGGCGTCCTTGACCCCCTGGGCACGCAGGACGCGCATCAGGTCGTTCACCTCGAAGTGCCCGTCGTAGGTCAACGCCACACGAGCAATGGCTTCGCGCACACCCGAGTAGCGGAGGCCGCGCTGATGGAGCGCGTCGCGAAATCCGTCGAGCGCTCGGCGCACGGTGCTCTCGTCGTGGAGCGCCTCGCCCACCGAGAGCTTGCTGGTGCTTTGTCGCATGCCGGCAAAACATGGGCCGTTCGGGGCCTCCCCGTCAAGCCAACGCTCAGAACAGCGCCGAGACCATGGCCACCCAGCCGACGCCCAGCGCCGTCGTGAGCAGCGCCAACGGAGCTCCGACGCGAAGGTACGCAAAGAATCCGATGCCGCCTGCCGGAGCAGCCGCTTCTGCGACGATCAGGTTGGCGACCGAACCCAACAGAGTGAGATTGCCAGCGAAGGTCGAGGCCATCGACAGGAGCTCCCAGGCCATGCGCGGATCGGGGAGGCGCGCCATCTGCGGCTCGACCAACAAGATGAAAGGGACGTTGGAGACGATGTTGGAGCCGAACAAGAACAAGCTCGACAGTCGGGCGCTCGCACCGAGTCCCAAGTGGATCGTGCCGGGCTCCAGCAGCGGCAGCGCCTGGAACAACCTGGCGGGGACGCCGCTGTGCTGCAGCGCCGCAACGGTGACGAACAATCCGGAGAAGAACACGAGCAACGGCCAGTCGACACGCGGCCACAGCGCCGCAGCCGGACGACGTTGCGCGATCAAGAGCAGCGCGAAGCCGCCGGCCGCGGTCCAGGAGAGCGGCGCACCGGCGATGTAGGCGAGCGCGGTGAGGCCGAACACACCGAGCGTCAGGCGACTGCTCAGACTGAGCGGGAACGAGCTGCTGCCGGGGATCGGCTCGAGGCGCGCCTGGGCGAGGGCGTCACGGAACAGATAGTGGAGCAGCGCGTGGTTCACGCCGAGCGCCAACACGGCGAGCGGCCCGAGCAGCAACAGGTGCTCGCGGTAGCTCAGCCCACCCAGCGACGCGCACAGCATGTTTTGTGGGTTGCCGACCACCGTGGCGACGCTGCCGGTGTTGGCGCCAGTCGCCAAGGCCAAGAAGAACGGCAGCGGGGGAAGCCCCTTGCCGCGGGCCACCAGGCGCAGGACCAGCGGAGCCGCCAACACACACACTGCGTCGTTCGTGATCAGCGCCGACAGGCCGCCTGCGCCCCAGACGATCCAACCGAGCAGGCGCGCGGGGGTGCGGGCCTTCTGCAAGAGCCGCTGCTCGAGCTGATCGAAGAAGCCGTCGTCCGCCAGGAAGGCCCCCATGCCCATCATGCCGAACAGCAGGAGCAGGGTGTCGCCATCGATGGCGCGCAGCGCGTCGTGCGGGCTGAGCGCACCGAGCAGCACGGCCAAGCTGGCGCCGACGAGTGCAATCGCGGGTCGATCGAGTGGCCAGCGCGGGGAGGGGCGCCGCGACAACCAGACGTAGACCAGCAGGAAGACGAGCGCGCCGATCGGCTTCATTCGGAGGTGGGGTCGGAAGACAGAGGAGGAGGGAGGGAGACGGGGGAGCGCGCGGATTCCAGGTGGTGCAGGCGGGCAAGGCAAGTCGGTCCTGCGGAACAGGGCGCCCTCTGTTGCTCGCCCTGGACAGGGGAAATTCCGTCTGCTAGCCAGCGGACGTAAAGTCTAGTTCAGCGATAGAATTATCTCCGGCCGCAGATGTTCCGTACTCTTCCTTTCAAGCTCGCCTTGGCGGCGAGCACCTGGGCCTCGCTCGTTCTGGCTCAGGCGCCAGCGGACAACTCCTCCGTGGGAGCGGATGGTGCCGTGAATCCGGCCCCGACCAATCAGCCCCCCGACGCCGCGATTGCAGCGGCAGCCGAAGGCCAGCCGGCCTCCACCCCAGCCAGCCCCACCGGCTCCACCAGCTCCGCCGGCGCCACATCGGCCAGCCCTGCCTCGGCCGACGTAGCCAGCTCGAGCGGACCGAAGTTGGAGGGGAAGCCAGGTTCCGGGGTCACTGCCGATTTCGGCGACTCCTTCTCTCTCAACCTCAAAGCGCGCATGCAGCTCCGTTACCAGCTCGACGCCGCGCCTCCGGATACGTCCGGAGAGCGGGCCCTCACGCAGAGCGTGAGCGTCGGTACGGCGCGCCTGTACATCGGGGGCCACGCCTTCAGCCGCGACTTCACCTACCTGGTCCAGCTCGCCTTGGCAGCCCGGGACTACCGCGATGGCGCCACCTCGCCCGTCTACGACGCCTACGTCGACTACAAATGGCAGCGCGACGTCTCGTTCAAGCTCGGCCAGTACTTCGTACCCTTCGATCGCCTGCGCACCGTTCGTGAGTTCGCGCTGCAGATCTCGGAGCGGCCACGGGTGGTGCAGGAGCTGACGTTGGATCGTGACGTGGGCATCACCATCTACTCCGATCACTTCTTGGGTGCGAAGTCACCGGTGGCCTACCGCGTGGGCGCCTTCGGTGGCGGCGGCATGAACCTGTCGGCCGGCAAGACGCCCGGCATGCTGGGCGTTGCCCGCGTGGAGCTGCGGCCGCTCGGTTCGATCGACGACGATCAAGAAGGTGACTTGGAGCGCCGTGAGCGCCCCGGCCTGGCCTTCGGCATCGCCGGCGCCGCCAACTGGGGCACCAACCGTCAGCGCAGCACCACCGGCGCCATCTACCAGGCAGGCGTCACCGACTACTACCAGGGCGCGACCGACGTGGTGTTCAAGTGGCTCGGCTTCGCCGCCGAGGCCGAGTTCGTGGTGCGCGAGGCATCGACCGACCTCATCGTCTCCAGCGATCCGACCATCGCCGATCAGCCCACCCAGTCCGGCTACGGCTGGGTTACCCAAGCTTCCTACTGCTTTCCCTTCCACCTGGAGCTGAGCGGCCGCTTCTCGGAGCTGTACGCGATGGACGGCACGGACCCGGCCTTCGTCACCTCCGTGGCGAACACCGGCCAAGAAGTCGCCGGGGGCATCAGCTATTACCTGAACGGCCACAAGATGAAGATCCAGGCCGACTACGTGGCCCGCATGCCGTCGGGGCTCCAGTTCGATCGAGCTCAACAGCTCGCCCACCTCCTGTTCGACATCACCCTCTGATTGACCATGAACAAGACCATCTTGGCTCGCCGCTCCTTTCTGGCTCTCGCTCTGCTCTCGAGCGTGGTGGCTTGCGGAAAGGGGCAGGACAAGCCTTCCGCGAACGGTGCGCCGGCGGACGTCTCCTTCCTCAACGTCAGCTACGATCCGACGCGCGAGCTCTAC
>DATIDO010000187.1:0-3673 GCA_035456245.1 Polyangiaceae bacterium | reverse complement strand
GCCGCCATCACCGAGGGCTCGTCGGTCACCGAGCTGGAGATGAGCTGTTTCACGGGCGAGTACGTGACCGGCTCGGTCAGCGAAGAGTATTTGGCCTGGGTCGAGGCCACTCAGAAGAGCTGAGGGCGTGACTGCGAGGCGGGCGCCCCCGCTCGCTGTGCCCCGCTCGCCGTGCCCCGCCGCTTCCAGGCCCTGCCGGCCGCCCGGATTGGCTAACCCATCTGCGTCATTCGTCCCGCGGGCCGGATTGGCTAGGATCGGGTCATGAGCGATATCGGAGAGGTGCGAGTGGTCGAGATCGACGCCCACCACGCCAAGGGGATCGCAGGCAACATGCTGTTCTGCGTCTGGCGCTTCGAGACGCAGGCGACCGCCTACGTGCGGGCGCGAACGCTACTGAGCGAGCTGGGCGCGCAGCATCCTTCCGGGGTGGGTCTGCTGCAGGTGATCGAGACCACCGCGCTGCCACCCGACACCAGCGCTCGCGCCGAGTTTCCCAAGCTCCACGACGTGGCCGATCGCGTCGTGAAGCATTCGAGCATCGTGCACGAGGGGACCGGCTTCAAAGCGGCGGCGGTTCGCACCATCACCTCGGGCGTGTACTTGGTGTCACGCCGCAAGTTCCCGCAGGAGACGTTCTCGTCACTGGATCAGGCGGCCGCTTGGCATGCGACGAACCAGCAAGCGCTCGGCTGGAGCCGCAACGCGGCGCCCATCGCTCAGGCGGTCCGCACGCTGCGGCGGCGCTTGGAAGAAATCCCGCCGCCCTGAGTCGGTGAAGCGGAGAGCCGGACAGGCAGGGCGGCTACTTCTCGCACTTGGACTCGGTCGAGTTCCAGTCCTCGACGCTGCCCAACTCGTAGACCACGAAGCCCTGCTCGCGCAGCTCCTCCGCGGCATCACGAGCGGCCGAACGACTCTCGGCGAACACCACGATCTTGCTGCGAGCGTCGAGGCCCTTCAGGCGGTAGGAAAACTCGTCACGCGGCACGGCGATGGCGCCGGGGAGCTTGGTCATGGGGGCAGGCTCACGGGGCCGGGCATCCAAGAGGATGGTGCCGGGCCCGAGGAGCTTCTTCGTCTGCTGACCGTTCACCAGGTAGCACTGGGAGGAGCCACCACCGCAGGCCGTCAGCGCGAGCAGCGCACACGCCACCAGGCCACCAGCCAGAACCCACCGCGTTGCGCCTTGCCCCATGTGGCGCAGCATGACCCGGCGGGCGGGTCGGCTCAAGGGCGCTGGCCGGGCTCGTATCAGGCCAGCGGCACGTCCAGGCCGACCAGGCGCATGAGCCGAAGCGCGTTGCCGGAAGTGACCGGACCCTCGCGCAGCTGATAGTCGAAGGTCATCGTGCCGGCCTCGACGTTCTCGCGGAAGTGATGCTGCCGCACCTGCGCGTCGAGTGGTGAGGGCAGCTGGCAGAGCCCTTCGTCGTGCGTGGTGACGACACCGAAGGCGCCGTGCTCGAGCAGATCGGCGATCACCCAGCGAGCCCCCAGCTGGCGTTCCCGCGAGTTGGTGCCGTGGAGCACCTCGTCGAGGAGGAACAGCACGGGCGTGTCGCCGCGCGACAGCTCGACCACGTGGGCCAGCTTCTTCACCTCGGCGAAGAAGTGGCTGGTGTTCTCCAGCAGCGAGTCGGAGACGCGAATACTGGTGCCGAGCACGCAGCGCGGCAGCGTGAGACGTCGGGCCACGACGCGGCCACCCGCGAAAGCGAGTACGGCGTTCACGCCCAGCGCGCGCAAGAACGTGCTCTTTCCCGACATGTTCGAGCCCGTCACCAGCAGCCCGGAGCCAGGCGCGAAGGGCGCTACGTCGTTGACGATGCGTCCGCGCAGCGGCAGCAGAGGGTGACCGAGGCCTTCGGCCGAGAGGGCGCCGCCCTCGCTCAGCTCCGGGAACGTGGAGTCGGGTTCGTCGTGAGCTTGCCCAGCCAGCGAGCACAGGGCCTCGAGCTCACCGATGATTCGGAACCACTCGCGCGCGCGCGGGCCGACGTCGCGCTTCCAGCGCTCCAAGGCCACGGTGCAGTGAATGTCCCAGAGCAGCAGCCCGTCGATGAACGGGTAGGCCATGCCGTTGTGCCGAAGATCGAACCAGCCCACCAAACCGCGGAACCGCCGCATGGTGCGGCTGGCGCTCACTCCTGGGTGTGCCTGCTCGGCCAGGCGCTTCTTCCGTTCGACGAGCCACGGCGCGTGACAGTCGAGCCCTTCGAGCAGCGCGAGCAGATCGCCGTAGCGCAAGAAGGCGCCCTCGGTCGTGGACACGGCAGCGAAGGCGGCCGAACTGCTGGAGCTCGTCTGACCGAGGAGCGCGAGGCCAGCCAAGAGCGGCACCGCCCAGTGCAGCGGCGTACCCGGACCCCAGGCGTGATAGGCGATGCCTGCGCAGGTCAGCGCGGGTAGGAGCCAAGCGAGCACCAGCACCAGAGGGCGCCCCAACAGCTCGGGTGGGGCCTCGATGAAGCGCAGCAGCGGTTCGGGGTCGGGGCTCTCGGCGGTGACGGTGCGTCCTTGGCGGCGCTTTTCGGTGAGCGCCAGGGCTTGGGCCTCGAGCTCCTGGCGGAAGGCCAGCTGCGGGCCGAGCTCCTCGACGGCGCGTTGGCGCTCTTTCACCTCGTCGAGCGGGGCGAAGGCGGAAAGCCAGCCGCCCAGAGTGGTCTTGCCGTAGCGGGTGTGCGCCACCGAAATGCGCTGGAAGAGCGAGCCGCGGCCCGCGAGATCCAAGTCGGAGGCGTAGGGGTGCGCAGGATCGAGGTAGGCGCTGCCCGTCTCGGGCAAGCTGGCAGCGCGGCCATCGACGCGCGCCTCGCCGGCTGCGTTCACCAGCTCGAGGCGGCGCGCGTGCTCCTCTTGCTCGATCACCCGACCGTGCCGCGATACGAGCGCCAGGAAGGCCAGCAAGCCCAAGCCCGCAACGGCGAGCGCTACTGACCCACCGCGAGCCAGCAAGTAGCCGAGCGCGACGACGAAGGTCGCGAACGAGAGGCCGCGCAGGTTGCCGATGCGGTTCGAGCGCTTGGCGAAGGCCTCGGCCTCCGCGCCGTGGCGGGCCTGGCCTTCGCGGTAGAGACGCAGCAGTTCGTCGGGGGTAGCGCTCACGGCGCAGACGCTACCTCAGCCCGGGCTCATTTGGAGGGAGAGATCTCGAAGGTCAGGGTGGCGCCCGTCATCGGCACGGTGGGGGCACCCACCTGACGTCGATCGACGACGTCTGCCAGGCAGCGCGCGGCCTTGGCGCTGACGCCGCTGACCTTCTTCACCTCGACGCCCTCGGCGCGGGCCAGCTCGGCGCGCACCAGGAATTGAATCGTCACGCTGCCCTTGGCCGCCGTGAGGCCACCGTTCTCTTCGATGCAGGCCGCGTACTTGTCGAGCGGCTTGGCCAGCTTGCCCAGGCCGACCTCGCCTTGCTCGGCGACGATGGGTGACAGCTTCACGCTGACGGGCCCGGAGGGCTTGGTCGGCTCGGCGACGGGAGCGTCGACCGGAGTGGATGCAGGCGCTGCGGGAGCTGCGGTCGCGTGGGTGCTCGGCGTCGCGACCACGGCACCGGCCGCAGGAACGGCAGGCTTCTTCGTGTCGCTCAGCACCTTGGTGGCCTCGGCCTCGCTGATGCAGCGCTGGAGCATGCCCTTGCCGTTGCTGATCCGTCCCCACGGGCAGG
>DATIDO010000186.1:0-2896 GCA_035456245.1 Polyangiaceae bacterium | reverse complement strand
GGGCGGGCCCAGCGCGCTGATGGACGTGCTCGGGGCCATCCCGGAGACGGTCGATTTCTCGGTGCTGGTGGCTCAGCACATGCCCGAAAAGTTCACGCGCACCTTCGCCGAGCGCATGGATCGGCGCAGCCGATTGCGTGTGCGAGAGGCCGAGGGTGACGAGATCGTGCGGGCTGGTGAGGTGCTGATCTGTCCCGGCATGCGCTGCATGGAAGTGCAGTCGGTGGGCGAGGAGCTGCGCGTGCGCGTGGGCCCGGCTCATCCCACGGACCGCTACATTCCGAGCGCCGACCGGCTGTTCTTGTCGGCGGCCCGCGCCTGGGGGCCCAAGGTCATCGGCGTCGTGCTCACGGGTATGGCCGACGACGGAGCGCGTGGCGCGTTGGCGGTGCGCGAGGCCGGTGGTCACGTGATCGCCGAGAGCGGTGAGACGGCCGTGGTGTTCGGCATGCCGCGCGCCACCATCGAGCTGGGCGCCGCCCATCAGGTCCTACCGCTGCGCGACGTCGCCCCCGCCTTGCTGCGGCTGGACGGTGCCGTGCGCGATGGGCAGAAACAGTAACGATCACGAACGGTTGTGAGATTGTCCGGCCGCGCGGGAATGCCGCCTCGGCGCGGCTGGTTGCTGCTCCCGTGACGCGAATTCATCGCCCCGGCTCCACCGCATCCGTTCTCGTCCTCTCGCTCCTCGCCGCCTCGGTCCTACCGGGCTGCGGCTCGTCGAGCACGGCCAGCAAAGAGGCCGGCCGCGACTCGAGCGTTCCCGTCGTTCGTACGTCTGCCGCGCTCGACCTGGCACCGCGTTCGGGTGACGTGGCCGACGTGGTCGACGCCGTGCTGCCCTCGGTGGTCAGCATCACCTCGACGCGGATGGCGAAGGGTGGGGCACCGTTCGGCTTCTTCGGAGCGCCTGCGCAACGCCAGAAGCAGCAGGGCTTGGGCTCGGGTGTCATCCTCTCGGCCGATGGTGTGATCGTCACCAACAACCACGTGGTGGAGGGCGCCGATGAGGTCGTCGTGCGCACCCACGACGATCACGAATACTCGGCGAAGGTTCTCGGTACGGATCCCAAGAGCGACGTGGCCGTACTGCAGCTCCAAGGCAAGCTGAACGACCTGCGCCCCATCGCCGTCGGTGACTCCTCGCAGCTCCGCCTCGGGGAGACGGTGCTGGCCGTGGGGAACCCGTTCGGCGTGGGCCAGACGGTGACGATGGGCATCGTGTCCGCCAAGGGCCGAGCCGACATGGGCATCGTCGACTACGAGGATTTCATCCAGACCGACGCGGCCATCAACCCCGGAAATTCCGGCGGCGCTCTGGTGAACCTGCGGGGCGAGCTGGTCGGCATCAACACGGCCATCCTGTCGCGCAGCGGCGGTAGCCAAGGCATCGGATTCGCGATCCCCACGAGCATGGCGTCGCCGATCATTCAGCAGCTGCGTACCGACGGCCACGTCACCCGCGGTTGGCTGGGCGTTGCCCTGCAGGAGTTGAATCAGGATCTGCGAGACGCCATGCGGCTCGAAGGCAGTGACGGTGTGTTGATCGCCGACGTGCAGAAGGGCGGTCCCGCCGACAAGGCTGGCTTGCGCAGCGGAGACGTGGTGACTCACGTCGGTGACAAGCCGGTGGAGTCGAGCGGCCAGCTGCGCAACTCGATCGCCAGCTCGGGCGCCAACAAGCCCGTGAAGCTGACGGTGCTCCGGGACGGAAAGTCGCGCAGCGTGGACGTGACCTTGGGTGAGCTGCCCGGGGAAGAGGCCGCACCGGCCAGCGTGGAGAGCTCGTCGGGAGCGGACCACGAGGTCCATGGCCTGTCGCTCAAGGCGCTCACCCCGGAGCTGCGCAGCCGCCTGCGGGTCCCTGCCGAGCTGGAAGGCGTGGTCATCACCCGGGTTCAGCCGGGCTCGAAGGCGGCCCAGGCCAAGCTGCAGCCCGGCGATCTGGTGCTCGAGGTGAATCGGCAGGCCGTGCGCAATCCGGCGCAGGTCGAGAAGCTGTTCATGTCCCAGGGCTCCCAGCTGTTCACGGTCTACCGCCAGGGCCAGCGCACTTTCGTGGTGCTGAAGTGACCTTCCAGCGCCCGAATCGGCCGGCTGAAGTGACCTTCCGGCGCCCGAATCGGCCGGGAATTTGACGGGACCGGGGGCAGCTCATTAGACCGGAAGGGATGCGCACGCGGATCCCTGCACTCAGCGCCGTCCTCCTGTTGGCCTTCGGCGCGAGCGCCTGGGCTCAGGATGGCGATTTGCCGCTCCGTGTCGCGCCCTCGTCCCGCACGAGCCCCGCCGATCCGCCGGGTTCGTTGCCTCGCCAGGAGCCCAAGGCCCCGGCGCCGGCTCCCGCCAAGCCGACCCGCCCGGCCCACCAAAAGGGCCCTGCGCCCAAGACCCCAGCGGATCGCCTGCCCGAGGGAAGCCCTCGCGGCGAGGCCGATCCGAGCTCCCGTCGCGCCGTCGCCGACGGGCCCACCAAGGATCAGGCGGCCGAGGGCCCCGACGATCCCGAGCTCGTTGCGCTCCGCGAGGCCGATCAGGTGCTCTTCCCGACCGAGCTTCGCGGTGTGGAGCCAGGTTGGTCCTGGGATTTGCCGGAGGCCAAGCCGGGAGCGGAGGTCACCCGGGGATTGCCACCGCGGCCCCGCTTGCCCGTCGACGGTGCCGACGTCGCTCGCGCCGACGCCGAGTGGCTGCGCACGCTCACCATGCCGGATCTTCCCGTGCGGCTCGACCGCCGGGTGGTCACCTACCTCAAGTTCTATCGAGACAGCCCGCGCGGCCGCACCATCGCGGCCATCTGGGCTCGCAAGAGCGGCCGCTACACCGGCGCGCTGAAGGCCGAGCTGCGCCGGGCCGGACTCCCGCCCGATCTCGTTTGGCTCTCGATGATCGAGAG
>DATIDO010000185.1:0-3082 GCA_035456245.1 Polyangiaceae bacterium | reverse complement strand
AGCGGCTGGCCGTCAGCTCGCCTCGGTAGATCGGCACGGTCTTGCCCTCGGCGACCGGCGCGTCGGGCTTGGGCAGACAGCCCGGGCCCGGCTCCAAGCAAGTCGACGTCGCCATCGACGTGGACTGCTCACAGGCCTTGTTGCCCGGGGGGCACCAGTGGTGTCCGCGCAGGCTGGCCACCGAGACCTGGAGGGGGATCTTGCAGTCGGCACCCGACTGACCCGACTCGGCTTCGGTGAAGCAAGCCTCGAGGTTGCCGAGCTGATCCTGCACCTTCTCGCCCGAGCTGCCCTTGGTGCCGATCTTGGCGACCTTGGCGTCGATGGCCAGTCCGCCCGAGGTGGCCGACATCTCGGACCAAGTGACCGCGCCGACGGTGAGCAGCTGAACGAAATGGGTGGCGCGCGCGCACTCGGGGTTGCTGCGCGGCAGCTGGAACTTGCCGGGCGTATAGGAACCCACGGCGGCCCAGGAGAACTTGAACCAATTGCCGCGCTCGAGCGAACCCTGGAATTGGCTCTGACTCATCGGCAGCTCCGCAGCCAGCTCGGCCGTGCTGTGGATCTCCATCTCGTGGGTCCGCATCGGGTGCTGCGTGTACTCGTAGGGAGTCTCGAGCGGGCAATCGACCCACTCGAAGTCGCCCGTCTCGGTGTCCTGGTGGAGCAGGAACAACTGCCCGCGATGGGTGCCGACCTCGATCAGGTGACGCTCGGCATCACGCAGACCGAAGAGGTTGATCACGCGACGACCGCCGATGGTCTTCACCCCCGATACGCCGGGCCCCTCATCCATCACCTGCTTCTTGCTGGCACCACAGCCAGCCAAGGTGGCGGCCAGCGCCACGACCGACAGCCCACCCACGAACCTCTGCCAACCTTGCATGCTCGTTCGTCGCCTTCCTGGCCCCACGCAGGGGCCATCCCTCAACCTCGGATCGGATCTGCCCTGCTTTTGTGCGGGGGCCAACCTAGTAAAAAAGACAGCTCACAGAGAGCTGCGCGAAGTGCCATCACACTCCCACCCACTCCCCCGTGCCCCAGGGGGCGTGTAGTGTGGCGAGAATGAAGAGGACGATGGCGGAGGGATTTGGTTCGAAGTGCACGGCGCTGGCTTCCATCGCAGTGACTGAGCGGGGGCAGCGTGCGGGAGCACCGGCTTCGCGCGGGCAACGCCTCGGAATGTCGAGCTCGGTCATGGGCATGGCCGTCCTGAGTGCAATCATGCTCGGCGGCTGCGCCAGCTCGCCACCGCCTGCGGATGCACCGTCGGCCGACGAGACCTACGCGAACGAGTCCACACCGCCCGCTGCGCCGACGCACGACGATGGCGTACCGGACGAGGCCTCACCGAACGAGGTCGCGCCCTCGCCTGCGCCGGTCGCCGACGCCAGCGGAGAGACCCGCACACTCGAGGCCATCGCCGCCTTCGTCAAAGAGCGCCGTGAGAAGATCCGCCCCTGCTACGACGCCCAGCTGAAGAAGGAGCCGAAGCTGAAGGGCGATCTGGCCATCCGCTTCGTCCTCGATCCCGCCGGCAAGGTGAAATCGGCCGAATACGCCAAGGAAGAGAGCACCATCGACTCGCCCGCTGCGGCCGACTGCGCCATCGCCGAGCTGAAGACCTGGCAGTTCCCGGCTTCGTCTCGCGGTATGGACAGCACCGTGACCTACCCCTTCAACTTCAACCCGCGACGCTGATGAGCGAACACCGAGCTCACATCGCCTGGCGCGTCGACGACGGTGACTTCGTGCGCGGGCGCTACTCGCGCCGACACGAGTGGAGCTTCGACGGCGGGATCACCGTCCCCGGCTCGTCGAGCCCCTCGGTCGTTCGCCTGCCCTGGAGCGATCCTGCGGCCATCGATCCCGAGGAGGCCTTCGTCGCCTCGCTGGCCAGCTGCCACATGCTCACGTTCCTCTACTTGGCGGGCAAGGCTGGCTTCCAAGTGCTGAGCTACGAGGACGACGCGGTGGGCGTGCTGACCAAGAACGAGCACGGCGTCCCTTGGGTGAGCCGTGTCTCGCTGCAGCCGGTGCACGCGTTCGGTGGCGATCGTCTGCCGACCGATGCGGAGCTGGACGAGCTGCACGAGCGGTCCCACCACGAGTGCTACATCTCCCAGTCCGTGAAGTCCGAGGTCGTCACGACCTGGCGACGGCCGAGCTGAGCCGGTCGTCAGGCGGTCTCGGCCGAGCGGGTGGGTGGCACGCCGAGGACTTCGGCCGTCACCTGATCGATGCCCAAGCAGAAGGCCTCGAGATCGAGGTCGTCGCGCTCGGTGCCGAACGGGTGCTCGGCGGCGTCGGCGACGGCCTCCCCACCCCAAATCAAAAACGTGGCGAGGACGATCGAAGGCACCGTCCACCAGCCCAAGTCATCGGCCAGGCGCCACGGCAGCGAGGCGATCAAGAGCGTCATGGCGAAGCGCAAGAAGGCCCGGAAGGACGGCAGCATCGGCGTGTTCTTGATGCGCTCGCAGGCCCCGCAGACGTTGAGCAGCGCGCGGGCGTCGCTGTCGATGGCCAGGAACGAGATCTCGCTGAGTCGCTTCTCCTCGAGCAGCCGGCGGGCCAAACGGTAGATGCGGGCCGCGACGTGGGCCGGGACGTGCCGGGGGTGTTCGGGCGCCGAGCCGAAGCCGTCGAGCCACTGCAGCTGGACGCCGCCGCGCAGGTGACCTTTCAAGCTGCGGGCAAACGCCTGGAGATCACGCTGCAACGAGCGCCGTTCTTCCTCCGTGGCGTCGCTCAACTCGGCGAACTTCACCGCCAGGTTGCGGCTGGTGTTGACCAGGATCCCCCACTGGGTTCGGCCCTCCCACCAGCGCTCGTAGGCAGCCCGAACACGCACACTGAGCATCAGGCCGACGGCGAAGGTGAGCAGCGCCTCGAACGGCAGATCAATCTCGTCGTGCCATGGAAAGAACACCGCCACGATGGCGTAGAGGCCCGATAGAACACTCAGCAACCAAGCGCGACGAAGCGCGTGGGTGGTGATGAACTGGACGAGCCCGGAGTCTCGTACGGCTCGCCGCTGCAGCTCTGGATGCGTTTCCCAAGTCTCCGACGTCTCCACCAT
>DATIDO010000184.1:0-6959 GCA_035456245.1 Polyangiaceae bacterium | reverse complement strand
CGGCCGGGGCAACTTCACGGATGGCCACGCTCAGCCGGCCGCAACGACGGGGCTAGCAGACGGGGCTAGGCGATGGAGCTAGGCGACGGGAGCCACTTCGTGAGCGCCGCCAGGATGTCAGCAGTCACCTGCTCGCGGCTGCCGGCCGCGTCGATGAAGGTGATGGCGTCGTCCGGAAGGAGACGCTGCGCGGCGGCGTAGCCGCGCCCCAGCCGCACTTGGAGCTCCGCTCGCTCGTACAGCTCTTCCGGTCCACCGCGCGCGCGCCGACGGGCGGCCGCCACTTCGGGATCCAGCGTGAGCACGAGGGTCAGCGTGGGCCGAAGCGCGCGCGAGTTCAGGGCGCGCAGCCACTCGACTGCCTCGTCACCGAGCGGCGAGGTGGCCGATTGGTAGACGATGGACGACAGATCGTAGCGATCGGACAGCACCCACTCCCCGCGCTCGAGCGCTGGACGGATCTCGCGCTCCACGTGATCGACTCGGTCGGCGGCGAACAAGAGCGCCATGGCTGCCCAGTCGAGCTCGAGGGCGCGGCCCTGCTCATCGAGCAGTCGCTTCGCCAATGCCTCGCGCAAGAAACGCCCAATCGGCCCGGGCGTCGGCTCGCGCGTGGCCAGCACGCTCACTCCCCGAGCCTCGAGCGCCTGCCGAACGGCATCGAGCTGCGTCGTCGTACCCGAGCCGTCCACGCCCTCCAGGACGACGAACACCCCCGGCAAACTCACCCGCCACCACCGCTCAGCTCGGGGGGAGCGTCTCGGCCCAGCACCAGATTGTCGATCAACCGGGTGCGACCGACGCGGACCGCCAAAGCCAGGAGCATCGGGCCGTCGACCAGCTCGTCGTCGCCGTGGTCCGTCAGGTCGTCCGGATCGGTCAGCTCGACGTACTCGATCATCAACCCAGCGCGATCGAGCGCGCCGCGCACCGTTTCCCGCAGGACGCGGATCGAGCGCTCGCCGCTGGCGTGTGCTCCGGCCGCGCTGGCGAGCGCACGTGGAATGGCCAAGGCCCTGCGCCGGTCTTCCACGCTCAGGTAGCTGTTGCGGGAGCTGAGCGCGAGCCCGTCGGCCTCCCGAACGGTGGGATGACCCACGACCTCGATCGGGAACAGCAAGTCGCGCGCCATGCGCCGCACCACCTGGAGCTGCTGGTAGTCCTTGCTGCCGAACACCGCGACAGCAGGGCCCACGGCCAAAAACAGCTTCGAGACGATGGTGGTGACGCCGTCGAAATGGCCCGGCCGGCTCCGCCCGCACAAGCCCTCGGTCAGGCCGCTCACGTGAACCCGAGTGGTTTCGCCCTCCGGGTACATCTCTTCGACGCGAGGAGCGAAGACGGCATCGGCGCCAGCCGACTCCGCGAGCGCGATGTCGCTGGCCAGGTCACGCGGGTAGGCCGCAAAGTCCTCCGTCGGACCGAACTGGGTCGGGTTGACGAAGACGGTCACCACGACGAAGTCGGCACGACGCCGGGCCTCCCGCACCAGCGCCAGGTGGCCCATGTGCAGAGCCCCCATGGTCGGCACGACGGCGACTCGCTGGCCGCGTGACCGAACGGCGTCCGTTCCTTGGCGTAGTTCGGCAACCGTTGCCCAGAGGTGCGCGCTCATGGCTGCTCCCCATCCCCGCCGTAGCGGAGCTCTTCCGGCAGCTGCTCGCCTTGGCTCATCCCGAACACGTGCTGGGGTCCGGGGAACGAGCCGTCCTGCACCGCGCTTCGATAAGAGCGCGCCGCTTCCACCACGCCGTCTCCTAGTTCGGCGAAGCGGCGAACGAACTTGGGGGCGCGCCCTCGGTACATACCCAGTAGATCGTAGCAGACCAGGACCTGCCCGTCGGTCTCGGGACCGGCGCCGATCCCGATGGTGGGGACGCTCAGCCGCGACGTCACCAGGGCGGCGACCTCGGAAGGCACTCCCTCCAGAACGATGGCGTAGACACCGGCCGACTCGAGAGCCAGCGCGTCGGCCAGCAGCTCGCGTGCGCCCTGCTCGCTGCGTGCTTGCACCTTGAATCCCCCCATGGCGTGCACGGATTGAGGTGTCAGCCCCAGGTGGCCCATCACCGGGATCCCTGCGGAAACCACCCGGCGAATGGTGGGAGCGAAGGTGCGTCCGCCCTCCAACTTCACGCTCTCGGCGTGTCCTTCTTGTAGCAGCCGCCCCGCCGACAGGACGGCCTGTTCCTCGGACGCCTGGTAGCTGAGGAACGGTAGATCCCCGACGATGTGGGCTCGAGGACGCGCGCGCGCCACGCACTGACAGTGGTAGACCATCTGGTCCAGCGTGACGGGCAGGGTGCTGTCCCAGCCTTGCACCACCATGCCGAGCGAGTCGCCCACCATGAGAATGTCCACCTCGGCCTCATCCAACAGCCGCGCCATGGTGGCGTCGTAGGCCGTCACGGCCGTGATCTTCTGACCCTGTCCCTTGCGGGCACGGAGGTCGGGGATGGTCGTCTTCTCGCGAGTCACTTGCGCCCTGGGGTCCCGATCCGAGCGCTCGTCGCTCGGTCGCCCCGGGAGCCTACAGGACCCGCGCGACGGCACAAAACGCCAAGGGCGCCCGAATGGGGGCGCCCCCGAAGGTCGGCGCCAGCGCGCCCCTGCGACTCGTTCCTGCTGAATCCGACGGACCGCGCGCCGACGATCGGCACGCTCTTTCCATCGACAGGGACCGGTTCACCCTCGCGAGGGCGTCAGATCACTTCTTCTTCGTGACCTTCTTCTTGGTCTTCTTGGCGGCCTTCTTCGCCTTCTTCACGACCTTCTTGGTCGTCTTCTTGGCAGCCTTCTTGGCGGCCTTTTTCACGGTTTTCTTCGCAGTCTTCTTTGCAGCCATGTCTTCGTTTCCTCTGCCTCCTCCCTCGTGGAGAAGATCCTCGAGAGTTACTTTGCACTCTACTTTCGCTTCACGTCAAGAACATCGCGCCGATCGATGCGACACATCGACCTCTCACGACGACGATCGAAGCGTGTCATCGACTCGCGGACGACGTCGATGTCGATCGAAATGAGCGGCTCTCACTCGCCACTCTCTCTCCGCTCTCTCGCCTTCACGAGGCACGTTCGACGACTCGCACGACACGACTTTCGCAGCTCTATTCAGCTACGAAACGTCCTAACGGAACACCCACGTGATGCATCGACGAGGCACCTCGTAGCCACCATGTCGGCACGCGCGACACGGCTCGCGATGGAGGGGGGATGGGCGTCGGCGCGTGACGTCGCTATGCTCGGGTCGTGCTCGAGACGGAGACGACCATCGATCGACGCTTGGTGACGGAGGCGACGCGCCTCTGCCAACGCTATGTCGACGAGGTGGTGTTGGCCTTCGATCTGTGCCCTTGGGCGGCTCCGTCGCTCCGCGCGAAGCGCGTACAAATCACCGTAATCACGGAGCATTTCTCGCAGCGCAACGAGTGGACTGCCCCCGCCCTGACGGCCACACGACGACTCGCCGAGGCCTCGCTTCACGAGCAGAACGAGCTGGTGCTGCTGGTGTTCCCACGCTGCACGTTGGGCCGTTTGGAGTTCGATGGGTTCCTCCGTGAGGTGCGCGCGCAGATGGCGGCGGAGCGTCCCGATGGCGGCGAAGACCCCTACGCCCTGGCAGCCTTTCATCCCGACGCGCCGGCCGACTCGGCGAGCCCGGAGCGATTGATCCCATTCCTCCGACGGTCCCCCGACCCTCTCTTGCAGGCTGTCCGCACCTCTTCCCTGTCTCGCTTGGAGAGCGTCCACGGCGCCGGGACGGGGTTCGTGGGCCCCGAGGCGCTGCTGGCGATCGCGCGTGGCGCCCCCGCGCACGAACCCCTGCGACTCCGCATCGCCCGAGAGAACCTCGGCACGTTCGAACGAGAGGGACGCGCGGCCTTCGAGGCAGTGTTCCAGGACCTGCAAGCGGATCGCGCGCGCATCTACGGGGAGCTCGACTCGGCTCGTGTCGAGGCGGCCCGCAGAACTCCGGCGCCATGACGTGCTAGAACCCTGCCTGGAGTGATGCAGCGCGAGCCCGAGACCTTGGCCGAGTCGACCTCGCCTGCGCGCGTCGAACTCGATTCGTTCCAAGTCCGCGCGGGTACGTCACCGCTGACGCCGGCGCTCGATTGGCGGCTGAAAGCAGGAGAATTCGGCCTCTTGCTCGGTGGCTTGGGTTCGGGGAAGTCGTTGATCATGGAGACGCTCGCGGGCGTCGTGCGTCCCGATCTGACGGTGTCGGGGCGCGCCCATTTGGAACCTCGGACCGCTGCGTCGGGCCGGCGCGCGGCCTCCGTTCGGGTCTCGCTCGTCCCCCAGGATTCGCGGCTCGCGGCCTTCGGCACGGATCAGGTGGACTCGTTGCTGGGCGCCGGCTGGCACCGCAGCGGCCTGCGACGCTGGATCCAACGCCTGGACCGACGTTCCGACGCGGCGCGCGAAGAGACGGAGCGTCTGCTCGAAGCGCTCGCGCTGTCCCCTCGTCGGGTGCTCACGCTGGAGTTCCGCGAGCTGTCGGGCGGCGAGCGCCACCGCGTGCTGCTGGCCATGGCACTGCTCGAAAAAAATCCGCTCTTGATCTACGACGGCCTGGGTGAAGGCCTCGATCCCGGGGATCGGCGTCGGGTCGAGCGGCTGCTGCGGGACCACCTGACGAAGGGCGGCCTGCTGCTGGCGGCGGCGCGACGTGCTCCATCGCTCGATCTACCGGAGCCGCGCTGCGTCACCCTCGGAGCGGGACGAAGGCAAACCTCGACGCGCCCTCCGAGCAGCTCACCGACCTCGGTGGTGCCACCGCCACCAGGGACCGAACCACCGCAAGGTCCCGCTGCGTCCGAAGCGCTTTTGCGCGTCGAAGACCTGCGTGTCGGCCGGGGACGCCGCCGCATCGGTGGCGGCGGTCGCGCCGCTTACCCGATTGACGGGGCCAGCCTGGAGGTGGCCACGGGCGAGGCGGTGGCGGTCCTCGGTGCCTCGGGTTCGGGAAAGACCACCTTGCTCGAAGCGTTGGGCGGACTGCTCGTCCCCACCTCGGGCAAGATCCGCTGGCGCGGCGGCGTGATGCTGGATCCTCGGCGACTCCTGAGGCGACGCTACGCGTCGATCCAGTTGGTCTTCCAAGATGCCGCCCAGGCATTGGGTGACGAGCGCACGGTGCGTCAGCACCTCCGCGGGGCGGCGCGGCTTGCGCGTCAACTCGAGGGCAAGGCCGGAGCCGAGACGCTGGAGCCCGAGGCGTGGCTGTCGCGGGTGGGGTTGCCGGCGCGCCTGCTCGATCTCTCCACCGATCACCTGAGCGCAGGCGAGGCCCAGCGCATCGACCTGGTGCGCAGCTTGGTGCTCGATCCGGAGCTCATCCTGCTCGATGCGCCTCGCGTCGGTGGCGTCGACAGCGACGACGGGCAGCTGCTCGCCCTGGCCGCCGCGCGCAAGGCGCGAGGCAAGGCATTCCTGGTGGCGACCAGCGATCCCGGCATCGCCGCGGCGTTGGCCGATCGCATCGCGGTGCTCGTGGCAGGCCGCATCGTCGAGATCGGGGCGGCTCGAGAAGTCCTCGCCTCGCCCTTGCACCCGGCGACTGCGGCCCAGCTCGAAGGGCGAGAGCTCCCTCCCCCCGAGCCACAGCGGCCCCCGCGCGGCTGCCCCTTCGTTGGCAGTTGCCCGCGGCGAATGCTGCCGCTGTGCGACGAAGAGATGCCTCGCTTGGTGCAGCTCGCACCACCCCCTACCGGGCTGGCCGCCGCTGCAAGCTCGACTGCCTCCGCCTCGCACCGCGTCGCCTGCCACAACCCGTTGCCGAGTCCTCCTCCCGAAGACTCGGCAAGCTGACGGCAGGCAGCGCGCGCGCTCCCACCAGGGCTGCGAGAGCCCCTCCGACGAGGGGCCCGCGAAGTTTCAGAGTGCGACGCGATGCATCCAGCCGTGCGCGTCCGCGCTGCGACCGTGCTGCAAGTCCAACAGAGCAGCGCGCAAGCGGCTGGCCACGGGACCCGTCTCTCCACCGTGGATGGTGAAGGAGCCGTCGAGCGACTTCACCTGACCGATGGGCGTGAGCACGGCTGCGGTGCCACAAGCGAAGGCCTCGGTCATGGCGCCACTGGCCACGTCCGCCTTCCATTGCTCCACGCTGATCATCGTCTCTTCGGCCTCGTAGCCGAGGTCACGAGCCAAGGTCAGCAAGCTGTCCCGCGTCACGCCAGCCAGCAGGCTGCCGGTGAGCTTGGGCGTCACCAGGCGAACTCGATCGCCCGACTGGTACACGAAGAACAGGTTCATGCCGCCCATCTCTTCGATGTACTTGCGCTCGATCGCGTCGAGCCAGACCACCTGCTCACAGCCCTCCTCGTTGGCCTGACGCTGCGCCACGAGGCTGGCCGCGTAGTTGCCAGCGCACTTGGCAGCGCCCGTACCTCCGGGGGCTGCGCGCACGTAGTCGGTCGCGATCCAGACGCTGACGGGCTTCACGCCCTTGGGGAAGTAGGCGCCGGACGGCGAACCGAACAGCAAGAACAGGTACTCGCTCGCCGGACGAACGCCGAGCACGGCCTCCGTCGCGATCATCAGCGGACGCAGATAAAGGCTCTCGCCGACGCTCGGCGGCACCCAAGCCTGGTCCTGACGAATCAACGTGTCGGCGGTCTCCAGGAACCAGTCGAGCGGCAGCGGCGGCATGGCCAACCGCGTAGCGGACTGCGCGAAGCGCTGAGCGTTCGCTTCCGGACGGAAGGTCGAGATCCCACCGTCGGGCTGACGGTAGGCCTTGAAGCCCTCGAAGATCGCCTGGCCGTAGTGCAGCACCGACGAAGCAGGATCGAGGACGATGCTGCCGTAGGGCACGAGCTGCCCATCGTGCCAGCCTTGCTCTTCGTTGTAGCGCACCGTCACCATGTGCTCGGTGAATACCCGCCCGAAGCCGAGGTTCGACATGCGCGCTGCGCGGTCGGCGGCGCTGACGGGACTGGGCGTAGGGTGAATGG
>DATIDO010000183.1:0-2276 GCA_035456245.1 Polyangiaceae bacterium | reverse complement strand
GCCGCCATCGGACGCATCGCGCGAGGCTTGGCTGCGCGGGGCTTCGCTTTGGAAAGATGCGGCATCAACTCAGGACGGTTCATGGGCCAGCGTTGGCCCGGGGACGGATCTGAGTGGTGTCATCGCCCCGCGCTACCGTCGGCGCGTGCCTGAATCACCGATGGACCCGCGCGCACGGCAGACGCTCTCTGCGCTGCGCTACGCCATCGCAGACGAGGCGGTGAGCTACCTGGCGATCATGCGCCTGTTCACCGACGGCATGAGCGGCTTCCTGTCCGACCAATCCGCAGACGAGGTCACCGCCCGGCTGGCCGAGGTGGGGGTCGACCTGGATCGTGAGGTGGTCGACCAGCGCCTGTCCTACCTCGTCGAGCACGGGAACCTCGCGCGCAGCCCCCGCGAGTCCGAGGCGCGCAGCGTCCGGGAGTACCTCTCGAACCGTTCGCGCTACCAGCTGACCCAGCGCGGCGAGCTCGTCCACCGCCAGGTCGAGGAGCTGCTCGCACACGCCGACACGGTGCGCGAGGTGTCCAGCGAGATGCTGCCAGGCATCCTCGAAGGGGTCGAGCGCCTGGGCCGGATCGCCAACGCGGGCGTCGCGGAGGTCGAGCCGCGTGAAGTCGCCGGCCTGATCAGCACGCTCTTCGCGCAGTTCGAGGTCCTCGTCACCTCGACCCGACAGTTCTATTCGTACCTGACCCAGGTGCTCACGCGGTTCGATCTGGGGCGCGAGGAGTTCGAGCTGTTCAAGAGTGCCCTGGTGGACTATCTGCAACGGTTCGTCGACGAGATCTCCCGGCACATGCCGCAGGTCGGCGACCAGCTGGCCCAGCTGGCCCCGCACATCGACGCGCTCTGCGAGCACGCCAACTCCGACGAGCGACTCGTGGCGCTGGACGGCACGCTGGCCAAGCGCGCCACGGGGCTGGACCCCGACGACTGGCAGGGCCTGTTCGCTTGGTTCGTCGGCGGCCCGGGTCGCCGGGCAGATGCCGACAATGTTCGTCGGCTGGCCACAGACGCGATGCGCTCCCTGCTAACCAACCTCCGCCGGATCGCCGCGGGTGCCGACCGGCAGCAGAGCCGGTACGGCGACCTCGTCCGTCTGGCCGGCTGGTTCGACAACTCTGACGATGCAGCGGCGCATGAGCTGTGGGCAGCGGTGTTCGGCCTCTTCCCGGCCCGCCACCTCGGCTACCTGGCCGATTCCGAGGACACGCCGACTCCGGCGACGACGAGCTGGTGGAGCGCCCCGGCGGCTGAAGTGCCGGTCACTCTCCGGATCCACGGCGAGCGCAAGGCAGGCGGACGGGCGGGGGCCAGGGTCGACTTCTCGGCAGCCAAGCGGGCTCGGCTCGCCGAGCGTTCCCGGCTGCAGCAGCAGCGGATCGAAGCGCTGCGCGAGCTGGCCGAGCATGTGGGGCCGGTGCGCGAGGTGAGGCTCAGTGACGCCGCGCGTGTCCTGCTTCTGGAGCTGTACGCCCAAGCGCTGGCCCGACATGGCCGACCGCTGGCAGCGGATGCCCAGGTCTATGTGGACACGCCGGTGGACGGCGCCCGGCTGGGCGTGCGCCTGCGCGCAGCCCCCGGCGCGCAGGTCGTGATCGGCAGCCCGCAGGGTCGCCTGACGCTGAGCGGAGTTGCCGTGGAGCTGTCGGTGTTCAGAGCCGATCATCACTCGACGGGCGTTGCTGAGTCCCCGGGCCTGCGGGAGGTACGCTGATGCGGGGGATCGAGCGCTCGGGCCCGGCGCCCGATCCGTTCGGCCAGTCCGAGGTGCGCGAGGCGGCCCGCGCCCTGCTGCGCACTCCACTGCTGCACCTTGAATCTCATCCGGACGAGCTGGCCGCTGTGCGCCGTCACCGCGACGAGCTCTCGCGGCTTTTCGCCGAGGGCATGGGCTATCGGCTCGTTGTCGAGCCCGGCTTCGCACGGTTGGTGAAGACCGGACTCGTCGGCGACGCGACGCGGGGACTGCGCCGGCGGAACGACGCGTTGTTCACCCCGCGGAGGTACGCGCTGCTGGCGCTCACGCTGGCAGCGCTGGCCCGCGGGCGCCGTCAGGTGATGGTCGACGAGCTGGTCGCAGGGGTTCGGTCTGCCGCGGTGGACGCCGGTCTGGACATCGATCTCGACGCCATCGCCGAGCGCCGCGCGCTGCACTCCGCGCTCGTCGCCTTGATCGACCTCGGGGTCATCAGCGAGCGCGACGGGGACCTGGAGAACTGGGCGGAGCGGCGAACCGAAGCCCTGCTGGACGTGCACCGTGACCGGCT
>DATIDO010000182.1:0-3153 GCA_035456245.1 Polyangiaceae bacterium | reverse complement strand
GGTCCTCGCCGAAGATGCGTCCCAGGCGCGTCTTCAGTTCGACCGGGGGGTCGATCTGGTCGTCTTGGACCTGCGCTTGCCCGACGCGTTCGGTCTCGAGCTGTGCCGAGAATGGCGAACACGAGGCAGCGCGACGCCCATCTTGGTGCTGAGCGCGCTGTCGGCCGTGTCGGTTCGCGTCGCGGGGCTCGACGCCGGCGCCGACGATTTCCTGGCCAAGCCTTTCGCGGTCGCCGAGTTGCGCGCGCGTGTGCGGGCTCTCGGTCGCCGCGGAGCGCTCGCGCGCAGTCTGCTGTTCGTGCGGGGTGACGTCGCGCTCGATTTCGCCGGGCGGGTGGCGAAGCGCGGCGAACAGGCGGCCCCCATCACGTCGAAGGAGTGGTCGATTCTCGAGCTGCTCGCGCGAAGCCCCGGACGCGTGGTGACGCGCAACGAGCTCCTGGAGGGCGTCTGGGGCGAGATCAGCGAGTCCTCCACCGGAAGCTTGGAAGTGCTCGTGGCTCGCTTGCGCCGCAAGTTGGGTGCGGAATTCATCCGCACGTTGCGTGGCGAAGGTTATGCGCTGAGCGAGGTCGATGTCGCAGCCACGTAGCCTGCGAACGCGGGTTGCTTGGGGCATGGCCAGCACCGCTGGGGCCGCCGCGCTCGTAGCGGCGCTGACGACCTCGTCGCTGGCCGTCGGCCTGCTGCGCGAAGCCGAAGATCGGCGACTGAACGAGGCGGCGCGCGATCTGGGCTACCTGATCGAGCGGGGCACTCTCTCCGTCAATGCGGCAGTCGAGTACGAGAGCAGCGAGACTGCGCACAGCGGCATCGGTTTCGCCGTCTGGGACAGCCAGCACCGCCGCATTGCCGGAGACCACTTCGACGCGCCTCGTCCGGACCTCGGTTGCTGGAACGGCCCAGGTGGACTCCGCGGATGCACCGTCCGCACCAAGTATGGGCAATGGGTCGTCGCCGCGGCGCCGCGCGTGAGCAGCTGGGCGTCCTTCGGCTGGGCCGTGTTGGTCAGCGTCTTGGGCACCACCGTCTTGGGTTGGTGGGCCAGCCGCAAGCTGGCACTGGTGGCGATTCGTCCGCTCGATCGGTTGAGTCGGGAGCTGAACGAGCTCGACTGGGAACGACACTCCCCGGTCACCCTGGCGCTGGATGGGGGTGTGCTCGAGGTCGAGCAGCTGCGCTCTGCCCTGGTGCATTCCCTGGCCCGAGCCCGCGATGCCATCGAGCTGGCGGAGCGCTTCGCCGCCAACGCGGCCCACGAGCTGCGCACGCCGCTCACGTCGATTCGTGCCGAGGTCGAGCTGCTCTTGGAACGCGCCCCCGCGGGCACCGAGCGGGAACTCGAGCGCCTGCATCACGAGGTGACCGGCTTGGTCCGCCTCGTCGAGAAGCTCCTGATCCTCTCGACCCCTCTCGGGAGCGCGGGGCTCGATCCCACGGGCCGGGCTGGGGCGGGCCTTGCCATGCAGGGCTCACCCATCTCGCTGCGTGACATCGTCGACGATGCTCTGGGGCTCTTGGCCCCCAGCGAGCGAGCGCGTGTCGACACTTGCGACGGCGACGCCGTGGTCCGAGGTGACGAAGTCTTGCTCGGTGCGCTGGCCGCCAACGCCTTGGGCAACGCGCTGAAGTTCGGGGAGCGAGCGCGCGTCGAGCTGCGCGAAGGGGGAGGGCGAGCGACTCTGCTGGTCCTGGACGACGGCCCGGGTGTGCCCGCCTCGGAGCGCGAGCGCCTGTTCGAGCCGTTCGTTCGCGGGAACCGGGTGCCCCGGGGTCAGGGCCTTGGTCTGGCGCTGATCCGCCACGTAGCCGAGCTGCATCGGGGCAACGCCCGCTTCGTCGACCCTCCCCAAGGTCACGGGGCGGCCCTCGAAATCGCGCTGCCCCTCGCGACCGCGTCGAACCCTCCCTCGACCACTGGCCCCGAGGCCCCCAAGCTGAACGAAACCTGAACCTGATCCGGCAGGGCCGGGCCAGAGTCGGAAGAATTTGCGGCTTGCTAGCGACAAGGCGAATGGGGGCAGCGGCCCATCAACCTGGGACTGGGAGGGGTCACCAGCCAAATTGCGCGTGCGTGGGAACCGACACCCTACTAGAAGGCGCGATCCAGTCGCGCTGTCGCAACTGAAAGTGGATTTCAATTAGGAGTCACTTTGGTTAGTGGGGGGGCGTCGCACCGGCTCGAGGGAGGGCCGGCAGCGCGACGCAGATCCATGGCCAGCGCCCAGCGCTCGGCAACCGAAGAGAAGAACGAAAATGAAGAAGACCAGCGTGAAGTGGTTGGGTGGCGCTCTGGCCGTGTGTCTCGGTTCGAGCCTGGTGATCGCGTGTGGCGATGACGTCGTGGATGGCGACAGCAGCGGGGGCAACGGCGGCGCCGATGGTTCGACCGGTGGAGCCGATGGTTCGACCGGCGGCCAAGACGGCTCGACCGGTGGCAACGACTCGGTCGGTGGCGGCGGCGCTGGCGGCGACGGGCCGATCCAGCCCGAGGTGCCCGAGGCGAGCCTGATCACTCCCAAGACGGCACGCGTCGTCGAGAACATGTTGAACGCCTACGGCTCGGTCTTCGCCTCCGACGGCAAGCTGTACGTCGCCGGCGCGACCGATAGCTCTGCGCTCTCCGTCGCTCAGACCACTGCGAACCTCCGCCTGGCAGTGTGGCGCTTCAACGCCGACGGCTCCCCGGACACCACGTTCGGCACGGACGGCAAAGTGACCAGCGACATCGCCAACCCCGGCACCGCCTACGACATCGTCGAGTGGGAGAACGGCAAGTTCGCCATCCTGATCAGCGGCGGCGCTGCCTCGGTAGCCGTGGTTCCGTTCGCTGCCGGCGCATTCGGTACCCCCAAGACAGTCGCCTTCGGCTGGGATGATCCCGCCGACTTCGCCATCGATCTGGCTGCCAAGATTGCCGCCGTCGACGCCGCTTGCGCGCCTGCCAAGACCGCGTGCGACCTGGCCCTGCCAACCGCCGCGAGCGGCGTGTGCAACACCACCGGCGGCGCCTACGACGCCGACGCCTGCGCCACGCAGACGGCGACCTGCGCCACCAACACGACGACGTGCCAGGACGAGTACCCGCTCGCCGTGGCCCCCAACTTCAGCCAGCGCCCGGGCAACTACAGCTCGTGGGGTATGGCTCTCGAT
>DATIDO010000181.1:0-2779 GCA_035456245.1 Polyangiaceae bacterium | reverse complement strand
TGCCGCGGGCCTCGAGCGCCTGCCAGCGTCCGTGCAGGCGGCGGCCGCTCCGTTCGGCTTGAGCGCGCACGGCGAAGGGCTTGCCGGTGCGTCTGCGCTCGAGCGTGACGCTCCGACGAGACGGCGGGCGGTGGTGCCAGGCGGCCTCGATCAGACGCCGGCGGGCGTGGCTGTTGCCGGTCTTGCTGATCGCCCCCTGCCGGCGGCGCTCCCCGCTTGAGCTCTCGCTCGGGGTGAGCCCGAGAAACGGCCCGAGCGACTCCGGACGGAACCTGCTCCAGTCGCCGAGCTCGACGCTCAACGCGAACGCTGTCAGCGTGGATACGCCGCGCAGACAGACGAGCCGCTCGACGACATCGACGTACGGCTCGCTTGCGGCGAGCTCGGTGATCGCCGAGTCGAGCGCGTCTCTCCTGGCCTCGCGTCGACCATCCGGCCGTAGCACTCGTCGAACACGATCGCGAGCGGCCCACTCTCGAACCGCTGATGGCGAAGCCGCTGGTCGTGCGCCCGCGTCCACGCCGTCCCGTCGTGTACCAGCCCATGGCGCAGCAGCAGCTTCGAGAGCCGGTGGCGAGCCCGCATCAGATCGCTACGGGCATCCTCACGGGCACGAACGAGATCACGCGCGGCCTTCTCTTCCGGCCCGGGCACCCGGACCGGTGTGATCTCACCCAGCCGAAGCAGCCTCGCCAGCCGCTCGGCGTCCCGCCGGTCGGTCTTGACCCGGTCGGCCGCAGCCCGGAGCCGCGACGGCGCCGCCACCACGCAGTTGATCCCGGCCGCAGCACAGGCGCGCGCGAGCCGGTACTCGGTCGGCCCCGCCTCGTAGACGACCCGGACCGGCGCCGGCAGCGTCTGCAGCCAGGGCGACCGTCCCCTCGCTGCCCGGCAGCAGCCGCAGCGAGCGCACCTCACCGCTGGCTTGATCGATCACGCCCGCGACCACCGAGCGAGCGTGCACATCGAGTCCGACCCAGCTACCTTCGCCATCACCGGCGCCTCCCGTAATTGCGGCTCTACCGCCGGGCCCATCCCGACGGCAACCCGCGCCAACTTACGAGCGAGGCGCCGGGCACTCCATACGGTCTGGTTCACGCGAGTTTCCCCCCTCGCCTTGCGCACCGCCCATGTCGCGCCACAGACGGTGCGTCTCAGGCGATGCTCGCCCGGCTATGCGCGAGCGCCCTCCGGCTTCTTGGCGATTCTGTCGGCCGTCTCGTGCCATTCAGCGCTAGGGCTGAAGAACACGAGTTCGGTGCCGGCCTGGGCGACCAGGGTGTGTTCGGGTGGCACGTAGAACGCGTCGCCGCCCTCGAGTACCTCGTCGTGGTCGCGCAGTCTGTAGGTGAGTCTGCCCTTGAGCACGTAGCCCCAGTGCGCCGAAGCGCAGGTGTCGCCTGGCAGCCCTTGCAGCCTTGGCGTCATATCGACGTCCTCGGTGAACGTCTCGAACCCGACCGTATAGCCGCCTTCGAGATCCTGGTAGTGGCCTTCGAAGCCGTGCCCGTCGATCGAGTCGGACGCTGTCTGCCTCGATGCCTTCGGCATGGGCCCTCCTTTCGCTCCAGGCCGTCCGGGCGAGCGCGACCGCCACGGACGCCACGGGTCCGAGTGCCGTTGATGATCCGCCTGATCAATCTGGGGGTAATCAGGGGATTCACCGATCACGCGCCTCGAGTTCAAGAACACGCCCTTACCCGCGCGGGTGATGGAAGAGAGCCTGCGCTTGCCCCGAACAGCCGCAACCGCCGACGAAACTCCAGCGCGCTGGCGCCACATTCGCTGGCTCCCGTGTCGTCTTGGTTCGCCCATGCTCCGGCCCCGGCTCAGCCTACGGCCTGGCCGCAAACTCTGAGCCCATACCGTGCTGCTCGGCGGTGAGCCTCGGGCACGGTAGACCTGCCTTCGGCAAGCGCGTGCCAGACACCCTTAGCGATCGATTTGTGCTCGAGCAACGGCGCGACGGAGGGAGCTAGGCCCGCTCTGCGGCAGTTCCCGATGACTGCAGCTTCGCCAGGCGCGCTCGGGCGCGCTCGGCCATGACGACGTTCTCCTCCGCGGAACAGACCGACAACTCACGGCGGTCGGCGAGATCTCATGGGTCGCGTTGCGTCTGCTCGGCCCTGTCTTCTTCGGCTTAATGATCCTCTCTCTACGCGGGCGAGTGAAGCGTTAACGGCTCGACGTAAACTGCGGGGCGCTGACGGCGAGGCCCGCTTTCCAGCTGATTGCGTGGGGCCTGATCTGGCGAACCAACACAGAGAGCCGACGAATCTTGCGCGGAAGCCCGCGAAGCGCCTCGGGCCAACGTAGAGCGGGGATCGGACCCGAACTCTCAGCGGGAGAAGTACGTCCACTCTGATAGGAACACCGACGAAGCCGTTAGTGCGAGCTTCTTCAGAGAACAGTCAATTGGCACCCCCTTGCCTCGCCCCACTGGGACCCAGACGCTTGAGCAGCGGTGCGCCCGGCAAGTGCTGCGTGGGGGACTGTTTCGCGGCCAAGACAGGCCGCCGAACCGCCTGAGCCCGTGACCGGCTCCCTGCGGCGACCGCTCAGGGCACCCCCGGGATTGTTGTCTCATCCGCCAACGATCCCGGTCAACGTCAGGTCAACAGGCACCTCCTAGAGGCCACGAGGTCACCCGAGCAGGTCTCGCTAAACCAAGCCGCTCACCAACGCGCTCGAGCACCCCCGACCTCCACGACATCCACTCTTAATCCCAAGGTCGCTGGTTCGAATCCAGCCCGGCCCATCAGATCCGATGAGGGCCAGA
>DATIDO010000180.1:0-3467 GCA_035456245.1 Polyangiaceae bacterium | reverse complement strand
TCCGTCGTGTAGTGGCGCACGGCGTCTTCCAGCGTCGCGGCGCTGTTGTTGTGGAAGAAGGGCGCCGTGTCGGCCGCCTCGATGAGCGACTGCACGTTGAACTCGCCATTGCCGAAGCCGTGCCCGGCGTCGCTGCGACCGAAGCCGCCGTCCGGGGTCAGACCCAAGGCGACCGTCTCGGGACGACGCTCGACGCCCTGATCGAGCGTGACGTTGTTGAAGATGGCGGGACCGGCCGAGCGTGCGCCCGCGTTGTCGTGGCACACGAAGCACAGGCCCTGGGTGTTGAAGAGCTGCTTGCCGCTCTCGGCTGCCGGCTCGGCGAAGGCGAGCGTGCGTGCGTTGATCTCGCGCGAACGGCCGAGCGAGAGCTGAAATGCCTCCAGTTGGTCCAGCTCTTCCTGAGTGGGCAGGCGGAAATCCACGCCCGGGCGGCGCGCCACGTCGCGCGTCAGATGTTGCACGATCGCGCCCACGGCGAAGTCGTGGAGTGTGCCGCGGCCGGGTGCGCCATCGCCGCTCCAGCCAGTGCGCTCGTCGGGGGGGCTCTGCAGTACCTGGCCAGCCAGGATGGGCACCCGGGGCCGGGTGGTGGTGGCCGCCATGCCCAGGGTGTGCTGCACGGAGCGGAACACCGGCGCGTGGCTGGTGCCGTCGAGATTCTCGGAGATCAGCGTCTGCTTGCTCTGGATCTGCGCGAGCGGCGCGTTGGGGTTCAGCCCTTCGAGACCAGGCACCTGACGCGCTGCGGCGAAAAGGGGATCGCTCGCGGGCAGGCCGGCGAGGAACGCTGCGTCGATGGTGAAGTTGTTCTCGGCGCGGTGGCAGGTGCCGCACGTGCGACCGTTGCCGCCGAAGGTCTCCTCGAAGAAGACCCTCGAGCCCTGCTGAACGAGCGGATCCGTCGTGGGTACCGCCGCCGTCGCCAGCGGAGCCGCGGTGGGCTGGGCCCAACCGAACGCGCCGGCGAAGAAGCGGCGCTCGAACAGGCTCAGATTGCCGACGGCCACACCGCCGGAAGCGGGCGAAACGCCCGCGCGCGTGAGCAGCAGGAAGTCGACGGCGCCGCTGGTCCGAAAGCTGACACCCTGCGACGAGAAGCTGCCGTCCGTCCGGAAGGTGCCCAGCTTGGTGAACTGATCACCTGCCTCGGCGCGCGCCGAACGGCCGGCCCCGGACACGTTGCGCACGGCGAAGAGATCGTAGGCGAGCGTGTTCGGCAGCTCGAACTCGGGACCCTTCTGGACGCCGAACTGCCCCGTGTAGACGTCGCCGTTCTTCTCGAACGAGAGCACGACGGAGGCGCTGCCCAGGTTCTCGGTCCCGAATGCGTCGAGTGGAGCCAGTCCCACATCGAACGCGACGTCACGCCCGAGCTCGACGAACTCGGTGCGAAAGCGGCCGAACGCCGAGCTCAGTGCGTCCTCGGTCACCAGAGCTTGTTGCGTCTCCCCGACGCGCCGCTCGTCGGCGCCGACCTCGGCCGCGCAGCCAGAGAGAACCAGGAGTGGGAGCACCAAGAGGGCCGCGGGGGCGCTGTTCGACGACATGCGCGACAACCTACGGAACGGCGGCGACGCCCATGGTCGGAATCGCTCCGGGTAGCGACCGTTCGGATCAGGGGGAGCACTTTCATCGCGCGCGAGCACTGCGCGACGTCGCGCTTGCATTCCCCGAGCTCACGCCCCATACTGCACCATATGGTTCAGTATTCGCAGGGGCGGCTGGATGGCTCGTTCGGAGCCCTCTCGGATGCGACACGGCGTGGCGTCCTGGAGCAGCTCGCCCGCTCCGACGCGTCCATCACCGACCTGGCTGAGCGATTCCACATGACGCTCACCGGCATGAGGAAGCACGTCGGCGTGCTGGAACAGGCCGGGCTCGTCACCACCGAGAAGATCGGCCGGGTGCGCACCTGCAAGCTCGGACCGCGCCGCCTCGAGGAAGAGGCCGCCTGGCTCGAGCGCTACCGCGCCCTGTGGGATTCACGCTTCGACCGCTTGGAGCAACTCGTGCACGACCTGAAAAAGAAGGAGAAGGCCCATGGACACCACGAATAGGAGCGAACCAACGAAGAACCTCACCTCGCTGGAACGCACCGCGGACCGCGAGCTGGTGATCACCCGCACCATCGATGGCCCGCCCAGCTTGGTATTCTCCGCCTGGACTCGCGCCGAGCTGTTCCAACAGTGGTGGGTCCCCAAGTCCTTGGGCATGTCGTTCGTGTCGTGCGAGGTGGACGCGCGGACCGGAGGCGGATACCGCTTCGTGTTCCGCTACGGCGAGCACACCATGGCCTTTCACGGACGCTACGTGGAGGTGACCCCTCACTCGCGGATCGTTTGGACCAACGAGGAAGCGGAGGACGGAGCCGTCACGACGCTGACCTTCGAGCCAATCGGAAGCAAGACGCGGCTGACCCTGCACGAACTCTACCCCTCGAAAGAGGCTCTCGAGGCGGCCCTCGCTTCCGGTGAAAAGAGCTGCCTGGACGAGACCTTCGGTCAGCTGGACGAACTGCTGGCCAGCTTGCCGAACTGACGGTTGGCCTACAGGGCAGGCGGTTGGCTTGCCGAACTGACGGTTGGCCTAAAGGGCTGGCGGCGGCGCGTCCGCGTCGCCCTGCCCTCTCACTTGTGCGTGACGTAGAAGAAGTCACGACCTGAAGCGCGTCCCAGGTACTCGTCCTCCGAGTACAGGAGCCCCTTCACGGCCCCCTCGGCGCGCATTGCGTGCGTCGTGGCGGCCGCATCGCGGTAGAGCAGGAAGCGCGGATAGGAGAAGTTCACGTCGAGCTGGGCAACCTGACGAGCTCCGGCGTGCATCATGCCGCGCGCCAGGGCCGTGGCGGTGGTCGAGTTGCTGATGCCCACCAACAGGAACTTGCCGTCGGCGGTCACACCGACCGCCGAGCGGCGAATGACGGTGTCACCTTCGAGGGTAGCGCCCCAACCCTTCGAGCCCTCGGTGCGCAGCCCCGCGTGGAGCGCACCGTCCTCCACCATGCAGGCGGGCGTCTGACGCCACCAGCTCATGTCCTTTTCGTTGGCCAAGGCCGACCAGGTGGCCACGCGCAGCTCACCCGAAGCCATCCGAGCGAAGGTGCACGCGCCCTTCTTGGGACCGAGCCACTCGGTTCCGTTGGTCATCATGCCGTAGTGCCCGTGCTCGGCCTTGAAGCCGCCGTTGAAGGCCGCCACCAGACGGCCGCGCGCCTCTTCGGGGACCACACCAGGGCGTGAGCCGGCGGGCGTCTCGCCCGAATCGTCCTGGCGGCGCGGCTCCACGCTGCCTGCCTGGGCGTGCAGCTCGAGCTGCGAGAGATCGAGCGCGAACACGAACAACTCGGCGTAGCTGCGCTCCCGATCGGGATGCAGCAGCATGCGGTGGATCGACGGGACACCGCCGTCACGTGTCCCCACGGCCTGCCAGATGCCGTCACCCCGGGCCTTCAGATCGTCGTGTTG
>DATIDO010000179.1:0-8990 GCA_035456245.1 Polyangiaceae bacterium | reverse complement strand
GAGGGCGTCGGGCCCCGGTCCGACACTCCCACCACGGGCCGACCGAGCCAGCGGCCGTCTCCGCCAGCTCGGCGGTACCAGCTCAACGGCTCCGGACGAGCACCGGCTCAGCGGCGCCAGACGAGCACCAGCTCAACGGCTCCGGAACTTGCGTTCCAGCGCCTCACAGACGAGCGGGGGCGCATAGCGGCTCACGTCCCCGCCGTGACTGCTGATCTCGCGCACCAGCGACGCCGAGATGAAGCCGTAGCGCGTGCGCGTAGGCAGGAAGATGGTGTCGATGGCGCCGTCCAGATCGGAGTTGGCGTGGGCCATCTGCAGCTCGTACTCGAAGTCGGCGCCCACGCGCAGACCGCGCACCACCACGCGCGCGCCCACCTGATGGGCATAATCCACCAGCAAGCCGTCGAACGTGGCCACCACGACGTTGGAGATGGGCGCACAGACCGAGCGGATCAGCTCCACGCGCTCGTCGACCGTGAACAGCGCATTGCGCGTGGGGTGTCGGCCGACGGCCACCACGATCCGATCGAACAGCCGCGCCGCCCGCTCCACCACGTCCAGGTGGCCGAACGTCAGCGGATCGAACGAGCCGGCATACAGGGCGGTGTGGCGCGACTCACTCACGGCGCGGCACCCGGCGGCATCGAGGACGGCGCCGACTGAGGCGGCGCGGCAGGCGACGACCCGGCGCCACCCTGAACGGCGCGCTGCTCGTCGGCCGCGCGCATGCGCTGGCTGGCCGCGATGCGAGCTTCGACCACCTCGGGCGGCAGATCTTCGATGAACAGCGTGCGCCCTTGATCGGCGAAGGTGAGGCGGAAGGTCGCCCACAACCCCGAGCCGGCGAAGCCATCCAGGTTCGCGCCCGTGGCCTTCTCCAGCTCGTCGACCGGCGCGCCCAACACACCGGGCACGTTGGGGACCTCGAAGGCACCGAGACGCAGGAGCGGCACGCTGCCGTAGGTCAGCTTGCCGCCGCCCGGGACGACCGCGAACGTCGCCGGATCCTGGCCCGCCTTCTTCCATCCAGCCTCGTCGAGCGCGACCGGGTAGGCCATCGACGTGTTCACGAGCAGGCTGGCCGTGGGCGCACTGGTCTCCACACCGAAGGCCGCGCCGATCACCAACGCGCCGCCGCGGTAGAACACCGGGTGAACGGTGGTGGCCTCGGGAGGCGGCGGCGCCTCGTAGTTGCGCACCACGAACTGGCTACCGGAAAAGTCGATGGTGGCGCGCAGGTGGCGCAGCAGGTTCACGCCGATCAGCATCTTGATCGGCGCGCCCGTCTGCCGCTTGATGCCCGACAGATCGCGAGCCACGGCGGGCACGTCGCTGACCTCGAGCCGACCGCCGAAGCGCAGTGAAACCCACTGGCCCTGGCCGTCCTTCGAATCGATGGCCGCCTCGGCCGAATCGGTGGCAATCATGGCGAGCGTCGCCTCGCCGTTGACCTCGAGCGGGACGATCATCGCCGTCGAGCCCACGCGCGGCATCTCGGTGGCGGCCACCAGCCCGCCGCTCATCTCGAACGGACGACGACCGCGACCCAGCCGCGCCAGCTGCGCGACCTCCTTGGCCCAAGCGTCGTGCACCTCGGGATCGCGGGTGAGCGCCTCGAGCTCGTCGGCCGCGCGCTCGATGTCACCGCCGTACCAGTAGGCGCGCCCGCGGATGGCCGAAGCTTCGGCGCCGGGGATGTTCGTGAGCACCTGGACCGCGCGATCGTACTCGAGCTGCGCGAGCGCGATGCGAGCCACCAGCAGCTTCGCCTTCACCTCGTCGGGCAGGCTCTTCAGCGCGTTGTCGGCCGCGTGCCGGGCGTCCTCGAGATCGCCGTTCTGAAAAGAGAACTCGGCCCGATCGAACCACTTCTTGGCAGCGGGCGGCCAAGCCGCTTCACCCGTGGCTGCAGCGCCGCAGCCGAGCAGGGCACCGCTGGCGGTGAACGTGAGGAGGGACGCGGCGGCGAGGCGACGCGAGTGCAGGGCGGCGACGCGCCACCAACCGAACGAAAAGATGGCTCTCATGGGGTGCCCTGGGCCGGTCCGTGTAACGCATCGACCCACGAAATGCATCCGGGGTGCGACGAAACGAGCGAACTCGTGCCGTGCACCCCGAACGACCCCGAAGGGCGCGAATCCAAGAGGACCCGCGAAGGCCTTACTTCTTGGCGACCTTCTTCTTCGCCTTCTTCTTGGCCTTCTTCTTCGCCTTCTTCACCGGGGCAGGAGCAGCCTCGGCAGCGGGAGCAGCAGCGGCCTTCTTGGCGGCCTTCTTCTTGCTCTTCTTGGCGGTCTTCTTGACGGTCTTCTTGGCGGCCTTGGCCACCTTCTTCGCGGGTGCCTTCTTGGCAACCTTCTTGGTCTTCTTTGCAGCCATGATTTTATTCCTCCCTGAGTGGATCGGGAGATGGACGGTGCCCGTCCACCCCTAGGGTATGTTGCACGACGTATATTGCCACCTATTGCACGGTGTCAACGAAAAAAATGCGTCGCCCCCTGCCGAGGCTGGCCAAACAAGGCATTCGCGGTACGCAAACTTTGCTTACTCATCAGAATTCCAGGGTGCATCCGCGCCGCCCGCCGCCTCCAACGGCCGTCTCCGGACAGCGGAAAACTCCGTTCGTTTCAGTATTTCTCAGGGAAAATCAGCCACTTGACGGCCCTTCGCTCAGCGCGCTAGCGAATCCGACCTCCGCGGCGGCAGGTCGCCACTGGTCGAAAAAAAGATGCGAGGCTCGCCCGTGAAAGCTCCCAGTTGGTTCCTGCTCGCGACGTTCGTTTTTTCTGGCTGCGGCTACTCGCAAGACGAGTGGGACCAGAAAGTTCGTGAGAACGAAGAACTGCGCGCGCAGCTCTCGTCGGAGCAACGCGCTCGCGCGAAGAGCGAATCGGACTACGCCGACGCTCTCGAGGAGATCGATTCGCTGCGCAATCAGGTGATGGAAGGTGGGCTGAGCCTCGACTCCATGAACGCCAACCTGGAGGCGCAGAAGAAGGCGCTCGAGGAGTACGCCCAGCGCACCGCCCAGCTGCAGCAGATCCGCGAGCGCTTCGACATCCTGAAGGGCAAGCTGGCGCAGCTGACCAAGCTCGGCCTGAAGCTCGAGGTGCGTGACAACCGCATGGTGATTGAGCTCCCCGGCGACGTGCTGTTCGACTCCGGCAAGGACGAGCTGAAGAAGGATGGTCAGGCCATTCTGCTCAAGATCGCCGAGGTGGTCCGCTCCGACGTCGACCTGCGCAAGCGCCACTTCCAGGTCGCGGGCCACACCGACGACCGCCCCTTCGTAGGCGGGAATTTCAAGGACAATTGGGGTCTTTCGGCCATGCGGGCCCGCTCCGTCCTGGTCCTGCTCACCACCGCCTTGGACAAGAAGGGCGGGGGGCTCGACGTCCGCAACTGGAGCGCGGCCGGCTACGGCTCCACCGATCCGGTCGCCGACAACACCAGCGACGAGGGCCGCGCCAAGAACCGACGCGTCGAGCTGGTCGCTCAGCCGGACGTCAACGAGATGATCAACCTCGGCTCCATCGACTCGGGCAACCCATGACCCGGCTCGCCAGCATCGATGTAGGCACCAATTCGGTCCTGCTGACCATCGCCGACCACGTCGCTGGCGTGCTCACCCCCGTCCTCGAACGCGCGACCGTGACGCGCCTGGGGCAAGAGGTCGATCGCACCGGGCGCCTCCACCCGGACGCATGTGCGCGAACGTGGGCATGCTTGAGCGCCTACCGCGAGCAGATGACCGCGGCTGGAGTGACGGCGCTGGCGGCCGTCGGCACGAGCGCGCTGCGCGACGTGGAGGAAGGTCGCACCTTCCTCGCGCGCGCCGAAGAGATCCTGGGCCAGCCGCTCGAGGTCATCTCGGGCGAGCGCGAAGCCGAATTGACCTTCGGCGGTGCGCTCTCGGGCCTCAGCGTGAGCGAAGGGGAGTCGCTGTTCGTCTTCGACATCGGCGGAGGCTCCACCGAGTTGGTCTGGGGTCGACTGGCAGCCGACGCCAGCGGCCGACTCCGACCTCGCATCGAGCGCGCAACCAGTCTGCAGCTCGGCAGCGTGCGCCTCCACGAGCGTTTCCGCCTCGGTGATCCGGTGGAGCCTGCCGCGCTCGAGGCGCTGGGCGCGCAGGTGCGCGACGCGCTGCGGGCCTATGATTCGGCTCCTTCCGGCGCTCAGCGCGTGGTGGGCGTGGCCGGGACGGTGACGACTTTGGCTGCGCTCGCGCTCGGCTTGGAGCGCTACGACGGAGCGATCGTGCATGGTGCGACGTTCGAGCGAGCCGACGTGTGGGCGCTCGCGCAACGCCTCGCTGGTCTGCCGCTCGCCGAACGCATTGGCTTGGCCGGTCTCGATCCAGGACGCGCCGACGTGATCGTGAGCGGCGCGCGACTGTGTGCCGAGCTGCTCGACTGGTTGGGTGCGAGCAGCCTGCAGGCCTCGGATCGCGGTGTGCGCTACGGCTTGTTGGAAGAGTTGTCGGCGCGAGTCGGCTGACCCCTCCGAGTTGTCCACAGCCCGACGAGTTGGAGCAGAACAGCCAGATTCCAGCCCCCCGCCAATGGGCCGGCGGCGCGAGTCCGATTGACAGGCAGGGCCTTGCCTACTAGAGTAGCGCGCCTGGCGAGGTCTTATCTTCGTCAGAGCAGCAGCCCCATTCGCGTATCATCGCGGAGTCCGGGTTTCTGTTGTTCGCGAGTCGAGGGCGCCATGTTGGCGCTGCTTCACTCGCCGCGGTGCCCGGCTCGTTCGCTACTTTGCCTGCTTTGCGCCATCCGGTCGAGATCCCCTCGGGGTCTCGTTCTCGTTTGACCGCCAGGGTGAAGTGCCGTGTCGCTAGAAGGGAACCGCGGATGCTGGGATTCGGAATCCGGACGGAATGAAACAAGCCCCTCGGATGTATTCGGTGACCTGGCTGAATTGTTGGGGAGAGCGGCGTCCGGGCGGGAGCGCCACGCGCCGATCGGGAGAGGCCATTCTCCCCTGGTCGGAATCGCGGAGCAGGCTTCACGACAGGTAGCTCTTCCGTTCCCACCATCCCCTCGCTTCCCCCAGTACTCGTCCCTCAAAGCGTCGAGTCAGTCGTTCGAGGCGCTTCGGGTCGTTCCGACTCGAACGCCGTTCATCAAGGAGAGAACATGCAGGCAAACCAAGAGAGTGAGTTCAAGGTTGGTGACAAGGCCGTTTACCCTGCGCAGGGTGTGGCGGAAGTCGTCAGCATCGACGAGCGCGATATCGCTGGAAGTCTGCAGAAGTTCTACGTCCTCCGCATCTTGGACACGGACCGCAAGATCATGGTGCCCGTGTCGAACGCGGACGCCGTCGGCCTCCGTCAGGTGATCAGCGAGCAGGAGATCCGCGAGATCTTCGACATCCTGCAGGAGCGCACGATCGGCTTCGACACGCAGACCTGGAACCGTCGCTATCGCGGCTTCATGGACAAGATCAAGACCGGCTCGATCTACGACGTGGCCGAGGTGCTCCGTGATCTGTACCGCTTGAAGGCCAACAAGCAGCTGTCGTTCGGCGAGCGTCGTATGCTCGACACCGCACGCACGCTGATCGTCAAGGAGATCGCCATCGCTCGCGCTCAGACCGAAGAGCAGGTGATGAGCGAGATCGAAGCGATCTTCTTCACCAACTGAGCCGATACCCCGCCGATATCCCGGCGCCGACGAATCTTCGCTCGGCAAGCAATGCGCCGCTCCTTTCCGGGGGCGGCGTTTTTCTTTTTCAGCGCTCGAGGCCGGATTCGTCGACGCGCTGACGGATCGGCGACGGTGACGGGAGCTCGAGCGCGACCCGCCACACGCCATCCTCACGAACCAAACGGCTCTTCACACGCGAGCCGTCGCGCGCGATCGACGTGACCTCCGCCCAATCGCCGTCGATGCGCGACTCGTAGCGGTCGGCCACCAGGTGCAGCGCGAACCAGGAGGGAGCGATCATCTCGCCGGGCGTCACCGTGCGTCCCGAAAGCGCCGAGGCGCGTCGCGCCCGCTCGCTCAAGTTGTCGCGCGCCGGCTTCCACAACAGCTGGACCGCCCGCGCTCCCTGGGCTGGATCGCCGTGGACGTTCGACATGATCTGCACGAACTCCTGGAGACGCTCGGCAGGCCCCGCCATGGGCTCTTCGGTGCGCCGGCAACTGGCGAGCGACAGGAAGAGGCAGAGCAAGAGAGCGCCCAAGGGGCTGGCCCAAGAGAGGCGGAACACGGGCGGGACACTACAGCGCATCGCCCGGTCGAGAGGTCCGAAAAGCGGCCGCCCTCCACCCGCTCCACCTCCACCGCCGAGCTTGCCTCCACCCGCTCCGCCTTTGCCGCCGACACCACGCCCGAGCACCTATCGAAGTGATTCGTCGAACCCTCCGAAGTTGCACACTCTATCCTACATGTGGGTAGCATACGGCATGCGCCGCGATGACGCCCCGCGACTGGCCTGGAACTCCCGCGGCTCGCAGGCCGCCCCCCAGCCCGCCCAGCTGAGCCCCGTCACGGACCCCAGCGCGGCTGCTCGCCTCATCCAGGGCGACAACCTGGGCGTCCTGACCTGCCTCGCCGCGGACTCGTCCCTGCAGGGTCAGGTCGCCTTGGCCTACCTCGATCCGCCGTTCCTCACCGGGCGCGAGCATTTCCACGTGGAGCGCAGCAAGGACGGCGGGGCACGCCCGCGCACCCGCACCGCTGCCTTCGACGATCGTTTCGCCAACCTCGCCGCCTACCTCGACGTGCTGGAGCCTCGCCTGCGCGCGGTGCGCGAACTGTTGATGCCCGGCGGCAGTCTGGTGTTGCACGTCGATCCCAAGACCAGCCACTACGCCAAGATCATCTGCGACGAGCTGTTCGGGCTCGACGCGTTCCAGAGCGAGATCATCTGGCGCTACCGACGCTGGCCCTCCAAGACGAAGAACTTCCAGCGCGTCCACGATGTGCTCCTGCGCTACGTGAAGGAGCCGAGCGCCGAGCCCCGCTGGAATCAGCTGTACGAGCCGCTGGCCGCCTCGACTCTCGCAACCTGGGGCAACTCCAAGCAGCGGGCGGTGACCAACGATTCGGGGCGCCGAACGCGTTCCAGCAAGACCGAGGAGGTCTCGCTCGGCACACCGCTCGGCGACGTCTGGGAGATTGGCATCGTGGCCCCCGTGGCGCGCGAGCGCACCGGCTACCCCACCCAGAAGCCCGAAGCCTTGCTCGGCCGACTGATCGAATCGCTCACCCTGGAAGGGGACCTGGTTCTCGATCCCTACGTGGGCAGCGGGACCACGCTCGTTTCGGCGCTGACGCGCGGCCGCCGCGCGATCGGTATCGACCAGAGCCAGACGGCGCTCGATGTCGTCCGCGAGCGCCTGCGCGCCCGCGAGCTGAATTTCGTCGAGCAGACGCTCCAGCCGCGCCTCCGTCGCGGCGCGGTCGAGCCCCGGCGCGCGGCCTCCAGCGAGGCAAGTCGGGCTGCCGAGGCTCGCGGGTTGTCGGCGGCAGTCCGCGCGGGCTAGACGCCGCCCATGGTTCGGCGCCTGCGCGCGATCACCCTCACGGCCAGCGCCCTGGCTGCCTCCGCCTGGCTCGCCACGGCCGGAGCGTGGCTCGGTTCGGCGCGCGCCGACGCTGGGCCGTGGCCGGTGCGAATCGGCGATCGGGATCTACCCGCCGCCGAGCTGGAGCGCGCCGTCGCCGGATGTGAAGCACGCGCTGCCACACCGCTTGCCACTCCGCACCTGGCGCGCTGCCTGGGGGGCGAGCCTGCCTTCGCCTGGCTCCTGGATCGCTCCGACGCAGCGAGCCGGCTGGCCACGAGCCCCAACGTGCGTCGCCAGCAGGACGACGTCCTGGCGCGGGCGCTGCTCGATCGGCTCTACCTCGAAGCGCCGCGCGACCCAGCGGCGCTCGCGGCCGCCGAGGCTCAGGCCCAGAGCCTCTCGAGCAAGCCGGCGCGCATTCGCCTGTTCCGCATCCTGGTCGATGACGAGGCGAAGGCTCGCGAGCTGCTGAAGGGTCTGAAGCCCGACCTGACACCGAGGGCGTGGCGCGAGCTGTGTCGGGCCCAGTCGCTCGACCAAGCCACGCGGGAGCGGGGCGGTGATCTGGGCTTCGTGGCAGCCGACGGTTCGACCGACGTACCCGAGGTGGCCGCCGAGCCGGCCCTGTTTGCCGCCGCCGAGAAGGTCCAAGACGGCCAGTTCGTGCCCGTCCCCATCGCCGAAACCGGTCGCTTCGCGGTCGTGTGGCGGCGCGGCTCCCTGCCGGCTCAGCAAGCCGACGCGGCGACCGTCAGCGTGTTGGCCGAACAGAGCGAGCGGCGGCGCAGCGGCGCCGAACAGCAAAAGCAGCTCTTGGCCCGCCTACGCGCGCAGGGTCTGCGCGACCATCAGCCCGATCGTCTGGGCCTGCTGCGGGGCGCGGGACGCATGTTCCCGCTGCAGTGACTCACCGCAGTTCGTCTCGAGCCGCGGCGGCGCTGGCGAGAGGCGAACCCGTCAATCCTTCAGCTCGGGCAGTTCCCAACCGAGCTGCTTGAGCACCGCGCGCAGCGTCGAGGTCTCCTCACGGGCGCGCGCCACGGCCACCAAGAACGCTTGGCCGTCGCCTCGCTCGGCCGCATCGGCAGCCCGCTCGTAGGCCTCGAGCACCAGCAACACATGAGGGTGAGCGCTCGCCACGTCCTTGGGTACGGACATGGCGCGGGCCGCGTCGACCCGCGCGCTCGCCACGCGATGCAGCACCTGCGCCAGCTCCTTGTCGGCGAGTCGGCGACGCAGCACTTCGGCCTCCTGTTCGGCCGCGCGCAGCAGCACCGCGGCCCGAGTCAGGTAGCTACCTGCGTGCGCCTCACCCGTGATCAGCCCGAGCCCCAAGAGCGACAGCGCCCCCACGAAGTGACGCCGGGGCAGGGCGCCCGAAACCGAACGCCTCATGCCTCCCTCCGCGGCGCGCGGCCTTCGGCCGCATCGAGTCCGCCGTGCTCGCGACCACTCGCCTCCCGAG
>DATIDO010000178.1:0-4520 GCA_035456245.1 Polyangiaceae bacterium | reverse complement strand
GGCAGAAACGTCAGCTTGCCCTCGTTGTAGTGCGCGACGAAGACGAATCCGCCCGTCGGATCCACCTCGACATGTGTACCAGCCCCAAATGTGGAGGCGCTATCGATGAGCGTCAGTGTCTTCTTCGCGGGGTCGTACGCGAAGGCGGACACGTTTCCTCCAGAACTGACGAACACCGTTCGGTTGTCTGGTCCCACGGTGAAGAAATCGAGCCATTCGCCAGTGTCGAACGCACTGGCGTCCGATAGGGCGCCATCGACCTCGTCCATCGCGTAGACGCGAACGAATCCGTCCGTGGTCCCGACGAACACGTAAGGTGCACCGGTCACAGCTTCGCCCCCGCTCCCTGGCGTGCCTCCCGTGCTCGAGCCGCCCGTCCCGCCGCCGGTCGCGGTGCCTCCGCTGCCGGAGCCAACAACGCCGTTGCCCCCCGCATTGGCTTCACCATCACTACCGGCGTCGTCTGAACCTGGATCGTCGCCGCAGGCCACTACGCCCAGTAGCGAGAGCAGGAAGGCAGAGCCCAGAAGCGTCGTCATCATTCTCATTGGACTTTCGCTTCGCGGTCGAGAGGGCGGCTGCGGGCCGTGGTCGTCGCCATGGTGGGTGTTGCGCCAAGTCGAACAAACCGGTCACGTCTGGGCAAAGACCGGAGCCGCAGGAGCGGAGCTGTACACCCAGGATTACGGCGACGCCGCCAGGAGTGTTTCGAGCTCGAGCTGGACCCAGGTGACCCTCGCAGGCGTAACCGTGACGAGCGGGCAAGCCAAAGTGGGCGTGAAGAGCGGCGGACAGACAGTGAAGGTCGATGACTTCAACTTGAGCCTGACCGTCGAGTGAGCCTCCTCGATTCCGCTGCGCGGGCTCGAGCGCCCAGGTAAAAATCCGACGCTACATGGCTGAGGCGTCAGAATGCCTCAGCCATGTAGATGTCCGTGCTTCCTCCGCGAGTGGAGCCAAAATACAATCGCGCCCTCGTCGAGGTCAGGTGCGGGTGCGATTCGAAAGCCGCAGGGTCGTTGACCTCCGTGATTGCTTCCACGCGTGACGTTGGCAGTCCCAACGACTCACGATGAGCCCAGAATATATCGCCACCGCCCGAGCGCCCCGAAATGAACAAGAGTTCGCGTCCGTCATCGATGAGAAACGGGGTGCTTTCAGCGTTCGTCCCGTTCGCATCACCGGGCATCAGTGAGGGAGGACCCCAGCTGGCCGTGAGCGACGGCCGCACCACCTCGTAAAGATCGCGAGAGGCCCCGCTGCCAATGGAGATGGCCATCCTGAGCTCGCTGATGTCCACCGACGGGGCGATGATGAAGTCCGTGGCGTCGCCCGAGTCGATGGGGATCAGTTCAGGTGCACCGAACGAAGCGTCGCGATTGGCTCGGCTCGCGAAATAGATCCCCCGAGGGGTACGACTCGACGAGAACCAAATTCGCAGGCCGTCACGGGAGATGGCCGGGTTCTGATCCAACTTGTCGCTGTTGAGTTCGGGGACGGGTTCGGGCGGGTCCCATTGCGCGTCGACGCTCGCTCGTTTGGCCTTCCAAATGTCCTCATTGCCGCTTCGGTCGGAAAAGAAAAAGATTTCGAGTTCGTCCGCGGTAAGGGTCGGATCCTGATCTTTTGCCAGCGGATCGTTGAGCTCGGCCACCGCGGTGGGTGCACCGAACCGGGGGCGCTGAAGACCGGGTGTTCCGCCTTCACCGCCCAGCCCGCCCGTGCCGTTGTCGGATCCGCCTGAGTTCGAGCTGGCGCCTCCCGTGCGCTCATAGGCGACAACCTCGCCGCGTTCCTCACACCCCCCGGTCGAGAATGACAGCGCGATGCAAGCGGTGAGCGCGTAAAGCCGCCACATGGTGCAGCGAATGGGTTAGCACGCAGTTGTCCGCAAAACAAAGTACGTCAGCCGTGACCGAGTTTGTCTTTTTCGTGCAACATCTGTCATTGGGTACGAGCTCGGTCCGTTTGCCCTTTCTCAGGAGAACCAGGTGTTGCGTAGACTCCAGCTCGTCGGAAAGCCTGCAGACCAGCCTGAGGAAGTTCATCCTCAGCGGGCTCAGGATCCGCTCAGAGCCCTCGCCCGCCGCGCCTGTGAAGGGGAGGCCGACGCCATCCGTGAACTCGTCATGGAACTTGGAGGGCCGATTCTTCGAACCGTTCGCAAGGTACTGGGCGGCGGACACCCGGACGCCGAAGACGTGGCTCAAGAGGCCATTCTGGGCCTTCTGTCCTCGCTCCAATCATTCCGAGGGGACTGCACCGTGCTCCATTTTGCGCACCAAGTTGCTTTGCGCCGCGCTCTGCATGCCAGGCGGCATTTCAAGACACGAGAGAAGGTAGGCGATCAGGTTCTGGACGCCGAGGGACATGCTGCTGCTGGCGAGGCGCCTCTCGAAGCAGCCATCTCTCGTGAACGCCGACGCATCGTGCGTTCTCTGCTCGATGAATTGCCAGAGGCCACGGCGGAGGCGCTAGCGCTGCATTTCATGCTGGGATACACAGTGGAAGAAATTGCCGCCATGCTAGATGTTTCTCCCAACACCGTTTGGAGCCGATTGAAGCTCGGGAAGCGTTCGTTGAAGCGAGAGCTGGATTCCAATGGTCAGCTCATCGAGCTGCTGGGTGGGAGACGGTCATGAGGGATTGTCAGGGAGTTCTTCTGGGCCGCGTCAGGCGTGGTCTTGCTTCGGGGCAGGAACGCACGGCGTTCGAAGCTCACCTCAGTACTTGCGAAAGCTGCCAAATGACGCTCGACGTCATGGGGGACTTCGACGCGGTGGGTGAAGCAGGCTCGGGCGATTCGGAATTGGTTGCGCGCCTAGCGACGGTCGCGGCTCGGACTCAGGGTGTCGCCCCTGCTGCCCGACCGAACGTGTTTCGACGGCTGGCGATTGCTGCGTTGGTATTCGCGGGTACCGCGGCGGCTAGCGTACTTGGATTCGTGGCGCTTCGCTCAGGGGGCGCCAATGACAACATGGCCGGCGAGTCGAGGTCGCCACGCGCCTCGGCCATGACGACCTCCCGTGTTCAACCGAAAGCGGTCGACCAGGTGCAGGTCTCTGATAATGAGGAACCGCCGCTGGCTCCGCCGGCAAAAGCCACTCGCTCTGCCCCTGCGCATGTGGAGGCCACGGCTTCGGCGAGTGCGTTGGAGCTGTACCGCGCAGCCAACGATGCTCGACGCGCCGGCAAGACCAGCGAGGCCATCCGCGGATACAAGGATCTGCAGCGGCGCTTCGGAACGTCGGCCGAGGCTCGAGCTTCGCGAGTTTCGCTCGGGGGACTGTTGCTCCGCAGTGGCTCGCCGAGCGACGCCTTGGCGCAGTTCGACGCCTATCTCGAAGGTGGCGGTCAACTGGCCGCAGAAGCGCTATTTGGACGGGGCCGCGCCCTTCAAGCACTGGGTCGCTCCGCGGAGGAGATCGATAATTTGGAGCGCCTAGTCAGGCAGTATCCCAATTCTGCCTACGCGACCCACGCCAAACGCCGCCTCGATGAACGTCGTTAGGCTGGGCGCCGCCCTCGCGGTGCTCGTCATTGGGAGTCCGTCTCGAGCAGCAGAGGCAGAGCCGCAGCTCGAAAACACGACGCAAGAGACAGACCCTGCTGCCCGTCCGCGCGTTCATGTGACGTGCATCGGTGTTCCCGTGAGCGCTCTCGAGCGAGCTCTCGGACCAGGTCTTCAGTCGTCCTACGTGCTCGCGTTCTCTTCGGCTTCGCATTTCGCCCCCGACGAGCTCTTCGCCGCCCCCGCCGACTCGCCCACGGATATTCACGTTTGGGTCAACGCCACTACCCAAGGGATCGCGCGCCTCTACTTCGTCAATCGAGACGGCACTCGGGACCTCGTTCGGACGCTCGAGGTCTCTCAGACCATCGACGAAATGGACAGCGAGTCGCTCGCTCAAGTCATCGAATGGTCCCTGCAGGCGTTGGTTGATGGAAACGCGGGCATTACGCGGGCCGAGGCCAAGTCGCTGCTCCGAGAGGCCTCTCCTCCAGTGCCGCTCGCCGTATTGCCACCAACCACCGAGAGCGCTTCACCGTCCAGTCGCTGGCGTCCCGTGACGAGTGGCTGGCTGCCAGAGTTGGCCTTGCTTCACGGTTGGACGATGCTCTCCGCTGAGCTACCAGCAGCACAGGGGCCAGTTCTGCGCTTCGGCTTCGATCGTCTCGATCCGCGCCGCCAGTTCGGGATTGCACTGAGCGGTCAATACCAGTTTCCGCAACGCCACGCGGATCTCGGGGTCGCCCTGCAATTGCAAAGTATGGCGTGGCGACTCGACGCCAGGTATCTCGCGACGGGGCTCATCGACGGCGCAGCCATCGGTCTCCGTGTGGGGCCCGGGTTCGATGTGGTTTTCTCGTCGGCCGAGGCGCTCGACTACGATCGTTTCGACGCCGTGCAGAACAAGGTCAGCACGGTTCCGCTGGTTACTGGTGGCATCGTCTTCCAGCTTCGCGCTGAAAGCAGAGTACGGCTCGAGCTGAGCCTTGGCATCGAGATCGATCTGATT
>DATIDO010000177.1:0-13823 GCA_035456245.1 Polyangiaceae bacterium | reverse complement strand
GGGCGGCAGGTTGCGCTCCCAAGGCCGCCACCCCGGACGCGAAGAGCCCCGAGGCGATCATCCCGGCCCTGGTCCCCAGCGACACCGAGTTCCCCGCCCGGGCCCATCACGCACTGCTCACGGTCGACCGGGGTAGCGAGGCCAAAGCCCACCTCGCCGGTGTGGTCCAGTACCAGCTGCGACGCGCCGAGGCGCTGTTCGCCCACGGCTACCCCGACGCAGGCGAGGCCGTCGCCTCCGGTGCGCTGCTCCTACTGCGCCACGACGACGCGATCGCTTCCGCGCTGCAGAGCCGCGACGAAGCGCTGCTCGCTTGCGCCGACGCGGCGGCCCGACGTGGCAACGCCGGCCGGGCTCGCGCTCTCTACGAACTGACACGCCAGACCGCAGGCCAGGGGGAGCGCCGCCAGCTGGTGGATGGCCACCTGCGAGCGCTGCAGGCCTTCGAGCAATCCACCGAATCTTCCAACTCGGTGCTGCGCGCCGGTGACGCCGCCCGCGAGCGCTTGGCCGCGGCCTGGGTGGATCCGAGCCAGGAAGCCTACAAGGCGGCCCAGGCCAGCCTGGTCGCCTGGATGTTGGCGGCTCTCGACAGCCAAGTAGCCGACGGCGAGCCCGAGTCCCGCTTGGAGCGGGACGAAGCGGTCGAGGCGTACCGCGCGGTGCGGAGCGGCGCTCCGTCGCTGATCGCGCTCGGTCTGCGTCATGGTGAGCCCCTTTCGGCGATCCAGGCTCTCGACGAGGCCGATCTTTCTCGCGCGCTTCCGCCCGGTGTTCGTCTGCGGCTCGAGGCGGCCGGCAACGGCGGTTCGAGCGAGGCCTGGCTCGATCTCTTCCGCCTGTTCGAGGCAGCTCGCCAAGCGGACGCCGAGTCGAGCCTGCCCCCGCACGTCGCCAGCGGCGCGGCCTTCTGGTCCACGCTCGGGCTCTACCGCGCAAGCCCCGGCAAGCTGGAGCACGCCATGCCGCTCGCCATGAGCCTGCTCGAGTTCGGCATGCCCGAGGTCGCCAGCACGCTGCTGTCGCAAAACCTGGATCAGCGCGTCTCCGCCGAGGGCCTCAGCTGGTCGCTGGCGCTGGTGCTGCGGGGCCTGATCGAGCTGAGCCAGACCGAGCAAACCGAAGCCGCGGAACGCAGCGTCGAAGAGGCTCGTCCGCTGCTGGATCTGGCGGAGCAGCCTCGCTTCGCCGGCCTGCGCCCCGAGCCCGCGCGGGTCCACGCCCTCCTGGCCTCGATCGAGATCCGGGCCAACCGCCTGGATCGCGCGATGCCGCTCCTGGAGCGCGCCGTCGCCCGCACGCCCATGGCCGACGCCCTGGTGCGCCTCGCATCGCTGGAACGTCAGCGAGGCGATCGCGACGGCGCCATCGGTACGCTGGAGCGGGCAGTGAACGTCGCCCAGCGCTCGGGTGAGATCCTGGTCGAGGCGCACGCCGAGTCGTTGCGCTTCGAGATCGAGCGCGAGGCCGGCAAGACCGAGCAGGCGCGCGCGACGCTCGCCCGCGCGCTGGACCGTGCGCAGGCAGCGCGCAAGACGGAGGGCAGCAACATGCCCGCGGCCGCGGCAGAACGGCTGTTCGCGCGCGTCCTGGAGTACTACGGCGACGCGCGTGGCGCGCGACGCGCCTACGAGCGCGCGCTCGAGGCCAGCCGGGGTAACCCGATCGAGACCGAGGTCACGCTGACCGACATGGCCCGCGGCGCGCTCGTCCTGGGCGACGTGCGGCTGTCCCGCGCCGCCACCCGCGCGGCGCTCGACGCCGGCATGAAGCCGCGCGATCTCATCTACATCGCGCTCTGGCAGCGCCTCACCGAGCAACGCGCCGGCGCCCCCAGCGACGGCCTGCCGCTGCAGGTGTTCACGACGGCCAACGACGCGACCGGTTGGAACGCGCAGCTCCAGCGGTTCGCGCTCGGCCAACAGGACGGCGTCGCTCTGGAGCGCGCCGCCCGCACGCAGCCCGAGAAGACCGAGGCCGAGTTCTACCGCTCGCTGACCGGCAAGCCCCGCGGCCCGCTCGACGGCGAAACCCACGCCAGCATGCAGCGCGTGGCCGACAGCACGGCCATCGATCTGATCGAGGTGAAGATCGCGCGCGACCTACTGGCGCCCACGCAGACCTTCACGCTGCCCGCCGGCGTTCACGTCCCGTAACGCGGCGCTCGTTGCGTTGCGCGCGAAACGCGCGAGTGCCCTGCACTGCACGGGCGCGCGAGTGCCCTGCACTGCACGGGCGCTGCGCGGGCACGAGACCTCAGAGCTGGGGCTTGCGACCGAGCAGACCAGTCGCGAGCTCTTCGCCGAGCTCGTGCGTGAGCAGGCGCTCGACGATCGCTTCCGTGTCACGGCGCTCGGCGTCGTCCTGGTACTGGAACTCGATTCCCATGCCCGCCGGGTTGGCGCGCGTCGCGTCCTCGGGCTCGGTCGTCCAGATCACCCGACCGCGCAGGCGCAGCGGCTCCTCGAGCCGAGGCACGCCGAGCGCGAACACGAACTCGGTGCCGAGCGGCAGCGGCTTCTCCGTGCCGATGAACGTGCCACCGCGCGAGATGTTCTTCGTGTAGTCGGCAAAGAACGAGTTGAGGCGCTTGTACGAGACCTTCAGCTCGATGGGCATTCGCCCCTCCCTGCGCTTCTCGCTGTCCGACACGCCGCGCAGGCTAGGGCACATCTCGGGATTGGGCGAGGCCTTTCGCGGGCCTGGCAGCGAGGCCGCGCGGCCTCCTGGGGCCAGCTCACCTGCCGCCTCGGCACTTCGACCACAAGGCCTTTCCTTGTAGGCTCCGCCCCATGAGCCACCTTGCATCCACGGCGGAAACACTGGCCTTCCTCGGCGCGGGGAACATGGCGGCAGCGCTCGCACGCTCACTCGTTCGCGCTGGCTACGCGCCCAGTCGCATCGTGCTGAGCGATTTGGATGCGAGCAAGTGTGCCGTGCTCGCCAGCGAGCTGGGCGTTCGTGTGGCGCCGACGACGGCCGAGGCGGTCGAACAAGCGGACGTGGTGTTCGTGGCGGTGAAGCCAGCCGGAGTGGTCCCACTGCTCGGCGATCTCGCGCCTCGCTTCGGCGGCAAGCTCTTGATCAGCGTGGCGGCGGGCGTCACGACGGAGCGCCTCGAGGGCGCGCTCGGTTCGGGCGCACGCGTGGTGCGCTGCATGCCGAACACCCCGGCGCTGGTCGGAGCCGGGGCGACGGCCCTCTGTCGCGGGCGCCATGCCGGCGCCGAGGATCTGGCGCTGGCCGAGCGCCTGCTCGGCGCTGGCGGCCTCACCGCGCTCGTCGACGAGAGCATGATGGACGCGGTGACGGGACTCTCGGGGAGCGGGCCTGCCTTCGTCATGTTGGTCATCGAGGCGCTGGCCGACGGCGGCGTGCGCGCGGGGCTTCCCCGCGCCATCGCGCATCGCCTGGCGGCGCAGACCGTGCTCGGCAGCGCCCAGCTGGTGTTGGAAACCGGCAAGCACCCCGGCGAGCTGAAGGACTCGGTGACCAGCCCGGGAGGCACGACCATTGCCGGCATCGAAGCACTCGAGCAGGGAGGCCTGCGCGGCACGCTGATGGCCGCGGTCCGCGCCGCAGCCGAGCGCTCGCGCGAGCTCTCCAAGGCCTGATCTTCGACGCCCTGCCCTCAGCGGCAGACCAAGGCGTCGATCCGGCCGTCACCGCTCAGATCGGTGACGATGAGCGGCAGGGAAAGCCCCGTCTGCGACGCTCCCGGCTTCACGCGCTCGGCGGACGCAGCACCCGACTCGCCCAAGCCGCGCGTGCGCGCGGCCAGCGCCTCCAGGCAGGCCCATCCGGGACCCACGCGATAGCGCGCCGACACCCGCCCGAGATCGAGCACACGCCCGGCGCTGTCGATCAGCGGTGAGATCGGCAGCTCGCGCACCAGCCGATAGCCAGGCTCGCTTCCCTGACAGGTGCGCGGCCGAGCGCCGCTCGGCCCCAGGATGGCCGGATCGCCCAGCTCACCCGACTCGGACAGTCCGTAGACGAAGGTCCCCGTCTCACCCTCCACGGCGAGAGCCAAACCGAGTTCGGGGCCGCTCACGACCTCGACGCTGCCCAGTGAGCCCGCGCCGAGCGGCAGCGTGACGTGCTCGACGAGCCGGCCACCTTGCACCCTCAAGACCGTGAAGCCGTCCTGCGACCGCTGTCCGGTGTACCAAACGCCGCCCGAACGCACCGCGCCATGTAGGCGCCGCAGGCCGAGCTCGGTGGCGCCCGTCACGCGCGCCAAGGGTTCGCCTTCGGCAAAGGTGAACAGCTCCGCTTTGGCTCGACTGGCAACGAGCAAGAACCCACCCCGACCCTCGGCATCCAACGTGACGGTGGCCAGGGCACCCGACGGCTCCAGGCGCCCGAGCCCCTCCTCGGCGCGCAGGGCGTCGGCAAAGAGGCCTCGCGTCACGCGGCTGCTGCGGATCTCGCGCGAGAACGGATCGCGAAACGAGAGCTGCGCACGACCTTCGCGCGCCCAGCTTCCGTCCCGCGGGCCACTGGCCCACAAGCGCCCTCCTCCATCCACCGCTTCGACACCGAACAACACGTCATTCCGAAGTGTCGACGCCCGCCCCGCGGGTGGCTCGAGCTCGCTGCGATGACCGAAGAAGCCACCGGCCTCGACGCGTCCGCGGGGCGCACCGGAGGTGCCGCACGAAAAACGAAAGCGCCCAGCCCCCGAAGGCGGGATGGGCAGGCGCTCGGGGGTAGGCAATACGTGGGCACTCGGCTCCTGACGCGCGCCCCAGCCGACGCGCAGCATTCGACCGATCACGCAGCCTGCCTCCGTGCAGCCCATCGTGATCTGCGCCTGCCCCCGAGGGACATTGAAGTCCGGTTCGCCGCTGCGGAACGGGAGCGCCAGCTCACTCCAGGTGATCCCGCCGTCGAGCGTCTCCTTGGCGAACCCCGCCGCTCCCCAAACGAGCCCGTGGCGTCCCGCGAAGAGCGCCCGACGCGCGCTGCGCTGAATGGGGCCCGAGATGAGCAGCCCGCCCGAACCGAGTGTGAGCCCCACGAACTCTTCGCCCCGCACGACCCAAGCGCCCAGCTCACCGCCGACGACATGCAGTTCGGGTAACCAGGTTCCCTCCAGGACCAAGCGACGCAGCTCGCCCTCGTCGGGCAACGCAAACTCGCGCTGACGCCGGGTACCGGTGTCGTCGGTGAGCGCGAGGCCCCCAGCCTGCCTCACCAACCAACGAACGTGCTCGGCGTCGACCACGACCGCCAGGGCGCCCGCAGGTCGGCGCAGCGAGGCTCGCCGCAGGGGGCCCTGCGCGCCCGAGGATGCGGGCGAGGACGCGCCCGAGGTCGAGCTCGCCGCGTGAAGCCAGCAACTCGCTGCTCCGGCGACGGGGCCCTGCGGCGTGCTGGTCGGCGCCGCGGTGCTGGTTGACGCTGCGGTACTGGTTGGCTGGCAATCGCCCTCCACGACGAGGCTGCCGGCGCCGCCCGCGAGGAGTCGTCGTGCTCCGAGGAGCCGCGCCATCTCTTCCACACCCCGGGGCCCCACGCGGAGGACGCGCGTGTCGGCTCCCCGACAGAGAAACCAAATCGGCGCGTCGGTCGGCGCGGTGGCCCGCGCGCCGCCAACCGACTCGTGGCCGAGGCCCACGCACTCGCCTGCCACGACGGGGGCGGGCCGACGAATCAGTTCGAGCTCGTCGCCGTAGCGGAGCTCGAGCCATTCGCCATCGAGCCACGCGTGCACCGAGCTGCCTCTTCGCACCCCCGTGGTGAGCATGCGCTCGATCAGCTCGGCTTCCGCGAACCTCACCTTCCGCGCGGAGCGCTGCAACATCACGCGACGATGGTCGTCCTCCTCCACCACGCGAGTGCCGTCGGCTCGCACGCGCTCACGCCCGTCGGCCGTGAGCAGCACGATGCCCTCGTCTTGCTCGACACCACGAACCCCGGAAAGCCGCTGCCATGACAGCCCGGCGTCGCTCGTCCACCAGGTCCCCACCAGCGGCGCCTGCACGACCCCGGAGCCGCTGGCCGAAAAGGCCATGCCATCGATGGCCGGGAGCGGCGGGAGCGGCTCCAGCGAGGTGATCCGGCGCGCTTCGAGATCGAAGCCCAACCAGTCGCCGCGCCCGCCGAGATACAATCGATCGAAGCCAGCCCGCACCTTCTCGACCACGAACGAGAGCGAGCCGACTGGAAGCAGCGCACCGCTCCACTCCGAGCCCCGATAGAAGGCCGTCCGCGCCTCACCGCCCACGACCTGCGCCTGATGAAACAAGAAGCCACCGCCGAGCGACTCGGGCAGCTCGAGCCCTCGCGGCTCACCCCCGGCAGGAAACGCCTCGCGAGCGATCCGCCAGCGCCCGGTCCCGTTGCGTTCGATGCGCACGCCACCGCTGACGTCGCGCCCGTCGCCTTCGAGCGCTTCACGGCTCACCACGATCGGCTCGGGCCCCTCGGGATCGGTCGCGCCGCTCGTGGCTCCGCTGCCCGAACGGTCTTCGGCCGAGCTCTCGGGCTCGGCAGTGGCAGAGGTGGAACGCAGCAGCGATCCGGCCACGCAGGCGGCAAGACCGAGCGCCCCGGCCCGCCACCGTTCACGACGCCGGCCGATCATGGTCGCAGGGTCGCTCGGAGGCGCCCGGGCTGACAAGCCGACCCGCAGGCCCGCCTCCCGACCGGCCGCCCCAGCAAACCCGAGGCCCCGGCCCGCCACCATTCACCTCGGCGCGCCCTGTGGTACGAGCCCACCCAATGGAAACCGCTCGTCCCGTATCGGAAGGCGCTGAGCAGATTCTCGGCAAGTACTTCCCCGTGCTCGACCACGGCTTCGTCAGTCTCGTCGACTACATGGGCACCGACGCATGCATCGAGCGCGCCGCGCGAGTGTCGTACGGCTACGGCACCCGCCAGACGAACCAGACGCGCGGGTTGCTTCGCTACCTCCGCCGGCATCTGCACACGACACCGTCGGAGATGATCGAGCTGAAGTTCCACTGTTGCATGCCGATGTTCATCGCGCGCCAGTGGATCCGCCACCGCACCGCCAACGTGAACGAGTACTCGGGCCGCTACTCGCTCATGCCCATGCTCTTTTACACGCCGAGCCCCGAGCAGCTGCAGTTCCAATCGAAGCGCAACAACCAAGGGCGCAGTGGCCAGGTCGTGGCCGACGATCAGTACGGCAGCGCAGTCGAGCGCTGGAACGGCATCCGTGAGCGCAGCCGCGAGGCCTACGAGTGGATGACGTCGCAGGAGATCGCCCGCGAGCTGGCGCGCATCGATCTGCCCCTCTCCACCTATACGCAGTGGTATTGGAAGATCGATCTCCACAACCTGCTCCACTTCCTCACGCTCCGCGTCGACAGCCACGCGCAGTGGGAAATCCAGGAGTTCGGCCGCGTGATGGCCGGCATGCTGAAGGCCGTCGCGCCCATCAGCTACGAGGCCTGGATCGACTACGACGTGTGTGGTGATCGTCTGAGCCGCATGGAGCTGGACGCACTGCGCAAGCTGATCTCCATCGACGGCGACTCGCTGGTCGCCCAACCGGGCTCGCTCGACGCCTCGGGGCAAGAGCAGCTCGGTCTCAGCAAGCGCGAGCGCAGCGAGCTGCTGGAAAAGTTGCTCCCCAGCGAGAAGCCCGACTTCGAGCTGGATCTGTCGCAGGCCAAGCCTCCGACTTGGTTCGCCGAGCGCTTCGCCGACGCGGTGCCCAAGGTCGACACCAAGCCCCAGGAGTGACGCCGCCGTCTACCCGCGCTGCTCGGGTGCTGCTCAGGTGGGATCGATGTGCACGGCGCAGTGGACGACGTCCGGCTCCGCCTCGACTCGCTCCTGCACCGCCTCGCCGATGTCGTGCGCTTGCCCCACGGTCAGCGCCGAATCCACGACGATGTCGACCTCGACCGACAGCTCGCTGCCCAGAAACTGAGCGCGCAGCTGCGAGACGGCCAGCACGCCTGGCAGCGCTCCAGCCACCGCGGTCAGCTCCTCGAGCCGCTCCGGCTCCGGCGCGCGCCCCATCAAGCGATCCACGTTCTCGCGCGCCAGCGAGAAGCCCGAGTACCCGATGTAGACTGCCACCGGCAGTGATAGCCACGCGTCGGCCCCGACCCAACCCAGGCGAGCCGCCCCGAAGCTGAGCACCGCCACCGAGCCGAGCAGCATGTCGTTGCGGGCGTCGACCACCAGCGCCTCGAGCGCCGGCCCCTCCCGGCCCACGGCGAGCGAGAAGACGACGCCCTTGAACGCGACCTTGCCGAGAAAGGCCGCGAGCAACCCCCACTCCGGATCCACGCTCGCGCCACTCCAGAGCGCGGAGAGCGCCGTCGACAGGACCTCGAAGGCGAGCAGGCTAGCCAGCATGGCCGTCGCCAGCGCGCCCAGGGGCTCGGCTCGCGTGTGCCCGAAAGGATGCCCGGCGTCTCGCGGCTGCCGCGCCACCCGAACGGCATAGGCCAGCGCGATCGCCCCCGCGCAATCCAGCAAGCTATCCGCCCCCTGCGCGAGCGCCTGCGCGCTCCCCCACGCCATGTGGGCGGCGAAGAGCCCGGCCGAGAACAGAGCGCTGCCCGCCAAGACTGCGCGCGACAGAACGACGGCTCGTCGGCTCACCGTCCCTACCTAACAGGCCACCGGGGGCTGGCAACTCGGCGGGACGCGGCCGACCTGCGCTCGGCGTCCGGTGGCTTGACCCCGGCCGGTGCGCGGCCCAATAAAAAGCCCATGAACGCCCCCGTCGGCACCGAGCGCGCCGAACTCGCCCAGCTGGATCTGGACGCGGAGATCCGTCGGCTCAAGCAGGAGAAGAACGCCGTCATCCTCGCTCACTACTATCAGGAGAGTGAGATCCAGGATCTGGCCGACTTCATCGGCGACTCGCTCCAGCTGGCGCAGGCAGCCAAGACGACGAGCGCCGACGTCATCCTGTTCGCGGGCGTCCACTTCATGGCCGAGGTGGCCAAGATCGTGAACCCGGAGCGCACCGTGCTGGTGCCCGACATGGCCGCCGGCTGTTCGCTGGCCGATGGGTGCCCGGTCGACCGCTTCAAGGCCTGGAAGTCCCGCTACGAGAACCCCTTCACCATCAGCTACATCAACTGCTCGGCCGCGGTGAAGGCAGAGAGCGACCTCATCTGTACCTCGTCGAACGCCGAGAAGATGGTGCGCTCCGTGCCGCCCGATCGGACCATTCTCTTCGCCCCGGACCGCAACCTGGGGAAGTACGTGATGAAGCAGACGGGCCGCGAGATGGTGCTGTGGCCCGGCAGCTGCATGGTGCACGAGACCTTCAGCCTGAAGCGCTTGCTGGAGCTGAAGCGCAAGAACCCGACGGCCAAGGTCATCGCGCACCCGGAGTGCGAGACGCCGATCCTGGACGAGTCCGATTTCATCGGCTCGACCGCGGCGCTGTTGAAGTTCGTGCAGACCGACTCGGCGGACACGTACATCGTCGCTACCGAGAGCGGCATCCTGCACCAGATGAAGAAGCAGGCTCCGGGCAAGAACTTCATCGCCGGTCCGCCCGTCGACGAGAGCTGCGCCTGCAACGACTGCCCGTTCATGCGCTTGAACACCCCGGAAAAGGTGTACCTGGCGCTCCGCGACCTGGCGCCCACCCTGGAGCTGCCGGAGGACCTGCGGGTCCGCGCCGCCCTACCCATCGAGCGCATGCTCGAACTGTCGAAGTAGCCACGGCGGGACTTGCACTCGTTCCGAAAGTTCGGATACGAGTGCTTTCGTACTGCCATGATGATCGTTCCGACCTACCTCGAAAAAAGCCCCATCCACGGTTTCGGAGTTTTCGCCAAGGAGCCCATCGCCAAGGGCACGAAGGTCTGGGAGTTCCACGAGAAGCTGGACATCCGCTTCACCCCCGAGGAGTTCGCGGCGCTGCCCCCCAGCACCCAGGTCGAGCTGGAGTGGCACATGTACGAGCCCGAGGAGGGCGGCCACTACTACTACGAGGCGACGATGGGGAAGTACATGAACCACTCGCGCGAACCGAACGTGGACTACTCGAGCGTCGGCGTGGGCGTCGCTACCCGTGACATCGCCGCGGGTGACGAGCTCACCTGCGACTATCGCCACTTCATGGCGAAGCACGACGACATCCCGTACATCTGAGCGGCGCTTCGAGTCACCTGCACGGCCAAACCAAAGCGCGGCCGACCAAGAGCACCGCCAACCTAGCGCGCGGCCGACCAGTAGCGGATCCCGCGCTCCAGCCACTCGGCCTCCAGGTCCACGTCCGGCCAGGTCGCACGCTGCTCGAGATAGGCCACCAGGGAGCGGCGCTCGCCGGCCGAAAAGGCCGCGTAGCGCTCGGCCCAGTACTCTTCGGCCGGATGCTCGGCGGCCAGGTGATAGAGGACGAACTCGCAGGCGGTCGAGTCTCGGTGCGTGAAGCTGAACTCCAGGTACCTGGGGAGAAAATAGCGGAGCGCGCGGGGCGTCAGCAGCGGCAGGCTGTCGCCCACCCACTGCATGTCAATGACCGGTACGTCGCGCGCCTCGTGGCGCGCCAGGCGATCTCGAACCTCGTCGCATTCGCCACAGCGGTGCGACGTGATCTCGGACGCCGTCGGCCGCGGTGCCTCGGCGAACGCCGCGTAGATTTCGGCGATCAGCTCGCTCTCGTTCATTTCCTTCGCCCTTCGCCGACGTCGGCCGAGCACGCGCGGCTCGGGGTGGAGCTCACTCGAGCGACGCCAGCATCCGGCTGACCTTCTTGATGTCGTCGATGCCGAAGAAGCCGATCTTCGTACTTCGCTTGTCGCCGTCCGAGTCGCGCGAGACGTCGTGCGTGATGATCAAGTCACCGTGACCGGGCCTCCGCTCGACCAACGTGAGATCACCCAAGTCGCGAGGATAGAAGGAGCGAAGCGTCGTCTCCTTGCCTGTCTCCAGGATGACGGCGCGCTTGTTGGTGATGGCGTAGAGCGTCTTGCCGGCACGCTTGCGGGCGCGGATGGGCGCGAGCAGCATCCAGAATCCGACCAGCCAGAAAGGCAACGAGAAGGCCGCGAAGATCCCGCTGCCCTTCTGCGCCATGAAGGTCCAGAAGGCGATGAAGGCCAGCCACGGGATCGAGAAGTACACGAACCCACGCGCCTCCTTGGCGAACGCATCCGGCGCCGGCAACGCCGACCAACGGACCGCCTCACCCGGATCCAGGTACCCCCGAAGCGTCGTTTCGTGTTGCTGGGCGAGCAGCGACTTCATCACGGCCCCGAGCATAGGGCACATCCGCGTGCTCGGGCAGGACCGTCAATCGTCGGACTTGCCGGGTAGCCGCGTGAACCAGCCGTTGGCCAACATCTGCAGGTCACCGCAGGCGGCCACGCCCAGGTCCTTCTTTTCCTGCGGATCGATGGCGAGATCGTAGCACTGGTAGCTCTTCTCCCAGGCGCGGGCGAGCAGCTTGCGCTGGCCGCGCACCGCCCCCCAGTTCTCGAAGGCGCAGCTCCACACTCCCGCGCAGTTGGTCATGGGCAAAGCCGGGGGGACGGTCGGCAGCGGTTCGAGCAGGCTCGTGCCGAGCATCTTGGCGCGGAAGCGCGCGAGCGCCGGATCCCGCCAAACACCGAGCAGATCGATCACGGTGGCAGTGAGATCGGGGTGAAAGACGAAAGCATCCGAACGGGAGCGCAGGTTGGCCATCTGCTCTTCGCTGAGCGTGTCGGGGGGCGCGTCGACGAAGCCGGGCACCTTCACCTCTTCGTCGAACAGGCTGAAGGTGTGGCCCATCTGGAAGTGCTCGCGGAAGGCTTCGCCGTGATCGCTGGTGTAGACCACCACCGTGCGCTCGCCCCCGGGGCGCTGGCGCAATGCCGAGAGCAGCCGCGCCAGGTGCTGATCCTCCTGGTAGACGGCATTCTGGTAGTAGTTCCTGAAGGCCTGGTTGTCCTCGGGAGCCTTGCTCATCTCCGAGGGCTGGAAGGGCTGGGGCCCCTGCGGGTCGACCAGGTACGGGTAGTGGCCGTTCGAGAGCTGGACGGTGAGGAAGTAGGGCTCCTCGAGCCTGTCCAGGTTCTGCAGGGCGCGGTCGACGAAGGCGTCCTCGGGGGCGCCCAGATCGATGTCACTCGCCGGATCGACGTCGGTGGCGTGCAAGAAGCTCTCGACTCCCAGCTTCTGCACCCACAAGCGCACGTTGCCGAACATCATGTTCTGGCTGGTCCAGTAGGCCGTGTGGTAGCCGGCCGCCCGCGCGTAGTCGAAGACGAGCGGCCAAGTGTGCAGGACCTCGCGCGATTCGTTGGGCCCCACGCCGGACCACAGCACCGCCAACGAGATGGCCGTGGAGGAATCGAGCGCGCGCAGCTGACGGAGCGGAACGCGCGACGGAAAGAGCGCGTTGGTGGCGGGGGTGCGCGCGCAGTCCGCCGAGAAATCGACGCAGGTCGCGTCCGCGCGCACGCTCTCCAGAATCACGAAGACGACATTGCGCGGTGCCTCGAGCTGCGGGGTGAGCTGGCCGAGTGGCAGGCTTTCGCGCAAGCGCGGGCGCACCTGGTGGCTCTGCTCGGTGAAGCCCGCCAGCGTGCGGAACATGCCGCCCATCGCGTTCAGGTACAGGACGTCCGGCGTGGAAGCCTGCTGCCGCGAATGTTGGGTGGGCAACAACATGGCAGCCAGCACGATCAGCGGCGCCGCGCGACCACAGGCCACCGACACGGCGCGGCGGGGGCGCATCCAGCGCAGCGACAACACCAGCACCGCCAGCGCAGCCAGCGCAGCCGGCCCCTTGAACGAGAGGTAGTTGCCGGCGTCGGCCACCAGCTGATTCAAGACGCTGTCGAAGAAGTCGGTCGCGAAGCGCGAGACGTCGGTGCTCAGGTAGGCGTTGTACTGTTCGAAGAAGTACCCCTGCCCGCCCACACACAGGGCGAAGAGCACGACGAACGCCACGCCGGCGAATCGCGCCAGCCAACCCTTGGCTCGCGACGCTGCCACCAGCAGAACGCTCCAGACGACGGCCGACTCCAGCAGAGCCAAGGCGTACCAGAGCGCCTCCACCCCGCTGAACTCGAACACTCGCCCCCGCCGCCAGAAAAGATCGATGCCGAGCACGCCCAAGGTGGGCAAGGCGAGCAACACGGGCACGACGAATCGCCGCGCGGCTGCCAAGCGACGCAGCTGATTGGCTCGCGGGGGAGCGAGCGGACGGGAGAGAGGAAGATCCACGGGCGTGGGTTTTCGGGGTCGGCGGCGGGCGAACGGCCGAACGGAAGGGAGGCGGAAGATAATGCATGCCGCGCCGCGCACCATGCAATTTCCCGGGATCCCACACTCCGCGCGTAGCCGCGCGCGCGAGTTCTGCTAAAGTGGCGGGATGGCGAACCTTTTCCTTTCCTGTTGCCGCGCATCGGTCGCGTGCCGCGGACGAGGTCGCGCCCATTCCATGCGCCTGGCGGCCCCCGGCGTGATGACGACCCGCCGTATTGCTGCCTGCCGTATCGCTCCCCGCCGCGCGGCAAGTCCCAGCCGCATGGCACGCCGTACGCCCCGCCCCGCCCCCGAGCTCCACGCGTCGGGCGTCGCGCCCCCTCTCTGCTGAAGGCCGCTTCCCCTTCTCCATCGAGAGACCGCGACGCCCCTCAGCTCGCGGTCTCCGTCGTTTTGTCGCCTCGTACTTCCCCTTTTCGTCAGCTCGTCATGTCACCGCCGCTCGTTCGCACCAACCAACTGGCCTGGGAGTCGTCACCCCCGCGCGAGCTCGTGCGCCTGTCCTGGCCCATGATCGTCTCGCTGCTGTCGGTCAGCGTCGCCAGCTTGCTGGACACCTTGTTCGTCGGGCGCCTCGGCGCGGTCCCCTTGGCGGCCGTGGGCTTGGGCGGAGT
>DATIDO010000176.1:0-6749 GCA_035456245.1 Polyangiaceae bacterium | reverse complement strand
ATCCTCCGATAGGCCTCATCCTCGCTGAGCCGCAAAGCCCTTAGGCAGTACTCGTAGAGCGACGCGTAGCCGAGTCGCAGATGCAGCCGTCGCCGTTCCATCTCGACGAGATGCTCGATGATCGCCGCCATCGTGCTGCGGTGCTGTGCTTCGAGCGCAGTGAGGCCGGCCACCAATTCGTCGTCCGACACCGATGCGAGAGAGCCCATGCCGGTACTCTACACCCCGAAACTTCGGCCCTCTCAGCGCCTCGTCAACGAGCGAACGGACACCCTCTCGACGAAAATGATTTCCTCGCTGCCGAGACGCAGCACCACGCCGCCTACGCGCAGCAACCGCTGAAAATCAGCCCGCCGCGCACCATCGAGCGCGCGCGCCCCGATTTCTCGTCAACGAAATTCGCCATCGCCCGGTCGATTCCCGCGCCGGCGCGGAACACCAGATGTCTCCTTTGGCCCCGGCCCACTCTGCTGATTCTTTGGCCCCGGCCCGAGTCGGGACCGCACGACCACCAACAGAGCCACCACCTGTTCACCAGTCACACACTCGCTCGCACGACCACGCGCCCGTCGGAGTCCTCTTCCAGCAGCGGGGCGAGCAACGTTTGCGCCTCCGGAGTGAATCGCGCCTCGAAGGCGCCTTGCTTCACCCGGCAGTAGAGTGCACCGCCCCGACCCTCGCGCAAAGACGCGACGTCGAGCGGCTCGTCGCTGCCGTCGCTCAGCTGGAGTTTGGCGCCCGCCTCGTCCACGCGCAGGTGCCGCACGAAATACGGCACGTCTTCGACCGTGAAGTAGGTCCAATCGTAGTCGTTGGAGAGGATGAAGCGTCCGTCGTCGGGGTGCCGCCGGATCCAGCTGGCGAAAGCGCGCGCCATTCCGGCGTGCTCGACCAGCTCGCCCTCGTGCCAGAAGCGCCCCGAACCATCGAGAACGATGCTGCTCTCGCGCGAGCGCCCCTCCGGCGCCGGAAAACGAAAGAACTCGGGATGCTCGCCCGGCTTCATGAGCCGAAGCGTAGCGCGCATCCCGCGCGCGCCAACGAATCGCAGCGCGCATCCCGCTCGCGCCAACGAATTCAGCGCTTCTTGCGCAGCTGAGCCATCGTGCCGAGCAGCGAAACGGCTGCCTTCACCGCGGCCGGACCGTAGGAGTCCTTGCGCTGCGCGGCCTGCGTCTGGGTAGCGCCGGGTCCGATGATGCCCAGGCCGACCGGCTTGTCGTACTCGAGCGACAGACGCATCAGCGTGTCGTGGACGACGTGGCCCATCACCTCGCCGTGGAGGGTGTGACCCTTCTCGATGTAGCCGAGCGCCACGACGGCGGCGACGCCCTTGCGCTCCAGCAAGCGACGCACGGGCAGCGGCAGCTCGTAGGCCCCCGGGACGCGCACGGTGATCGTCTCGAAGCCGGCGGCGCGCGCTTCGTTCTCGGCCCCCTCGATCATGGGGTCGACGATGGCGCGGTCGAAATCGGCTGCAACGATGGCGAGTTTCATGGGTCTGGATCCGGAGAGCGCGCGCATCATGGCCCAGCGCTCGACGTTGGCAACAGCAGCACTCAGCCGGCGCGTTGCGCCCGCCGCGTGATGCCGAGCAGGAGTTTGTCGGGCAGCCAAGGCGTCGCGCGCGCCACCCAGCTCAGCGGCCACGGGAAGACGTAGGTGCGGCGCTTGCGATCGATGGCGCGGCGCATCCGACGGCAGGCGTCGTCGCATTCGAGCAAGAAGGGCATGGCGAAGTCGTTCTTGTCCGTGAGGGGCGTGCGCACGAAGCCCGGGCACAAGGTGACGACGTCGACGCCGGTTCCTGCCAGCTCGAGCCGCAGCCCGTCGCAAAACATGCGCACGTAGGCCTTGCTGGCCGAGTACGTCAGGCTGCCCGGCAAGGCCCCGAAGCCCGCCAAGGAAGACATGCCGACCAAGGTGCCGTGCCCCTGCTGGATCAGCGTCGGGACGGCGGCCAGCAAGGTGTTGGTCAAACCCAGCACGTTCACGTCGATGATCTGCCGCGCGCTCGAGGGATCGAAGCGCTCGGCATCGGGCCCCTGCCCCACGCCAGCGTTGGCGATCACCACGTCGAGGCGGCCGGCTTCACTCACGAATTCGCCGAGCGCGCGCCGAATCGCCTCGCAGTCCTCTAGCTCGGCCGTACCCACCCAGGCGCGCGCGCCACGCGCCCGCACTTCGTTGGCCACCGCTTCCAAGCGAGCTCGGTCCCGTCCCAAAAGGCCAATGGTCGTCCCCGGTTCGGCGTAGATCCTGGCCAGACCGGCCCCCAGGCCACTCGATGCGCCGGTCACGAAAATGCTGCGAGCCACGGTCGTGAGTGAAGCAGATGCCGTGATACCTTTCGAGCATGACCTGGCGCATTTCCCGGCTCGCTTTGGCTTCGTCGCTTTCTCTGGCTGCGCTCGCCTGCGGCGATCCCGGAGCGATCAGCGGTGGCAATTGCCCGATCACCGAGGACCAGCTGAACGGCAACGTGATCATCGAGTCCGACTACGACTGCGCCTTCCAGACGGTCGACTTCGCAGGCGGAGTCGATGTGAAGCCCGGCGCCACGGTGCGGTTGAAGGACGGAACGGTGGCAGGCGACTTCCAAGCCGCCGATGCCGGAGCCCTGCAGCTCGAACACGTCACGGTCCACGGCAACCTGCAGGCCAGCTCGGGAGCAGACGTCTCGCTGGTGTCGCTCGACGTGAGCGGCAACATTCAACTCGAAAACAACGAAGGCTCGATGACCATTCGCGGCAACGAGGTCAGCGGCAACATCGAGCTGAAGGGGCAGAAGGGCACGAGCGTGGTCGAGCGCAACGTCGCCGGCGGCAACCTGACCTGCGAGGGCAACGATCCAGCGCCCAGCGGCGGCGAGAACGCCGCAGCAGGAACCAAGCAGGGCCAGTGCAGCGGCCTCTGAGCCGGTAACGCGACTGTTACTCGCCACCAGAACCAAACCGACGCACAGGCACCTGGCTCCGAGAATCATTAGGCATTTGTTGCAGAGCAGACGCCGAGATTTACTGACCCATGGCGCGGATCTAGAAAGCCGCCCATGGGAAATGGGAAGATTTTTGCGAGCATTCTAGTCCTTGGGTTCCTCGGCGCTGCCTGTGCATCGCCGCCGCCGCCCCCCGAGTGCCCTCCGCCGCCAGCGCCCGCGCCGCCTCCTCCCCCACCCGCGCCGCCACAGACCACGGCTGAGCCGAAGGGCGCTAGTTCGGCGACCAAGGCCGCCAACGACGCCTTCGTCGGAGCGCTCGACTTCGGCAACACCAAGGACTTCGACGATGCCAAGAAGGGCTTCTTGGGCACCTGGGATCAGCCGACGATTCAGGACGAGAAGGGTCGCCCCGTCTGGGACTTCGCGGCCTTCGACTTCCTGAAGGGCGAGGCACCGGCGGAGGTGAATCCTTCGCTGTGGCGCGTCGCTCAGCTCAACTCGATGCACGGCCTGTTCCAGGTGACCGACAACATCTTCCAGGTGCGCGGCTTCGACCTGTCGGTGATGTCGATCATCGAGGGCAAGACGGGCGTGGTCGTCGTCGATCCACTGATTTCCAAGGAGACGGCCGCTGCCGCGCTGAAGGTCTACCGCAAGCACCGTGGTGACAAGCCGGTCGTCGCGGTCATCTACACCCACAGCCATGTCGATCATTTCGGCGGCGTGCGCGGCATCGTCGACGAGAAGGACGTGAAGTCCGGCAAGGTGAAGATCGTCGCGCCGATCGGCTTCATGAAGAGCGCCGTGTCGGAGAACGTGTTCGCAGGCAACGCCATGAGCCGCCGCGCGACCTACATGTACGGCCCGATGTTGCCCAAGGGCGCACGCGGCACCGTGGATGCGGGCCTGGGCAAGACGACCTCGACCGGCGAGGTGACGCTCATTGCTCCCACCGACACCGTCAGCAAAACCGGCCAGAAGATGCGCCTGGCCGGCATCGAGTTCGTCTTTTTGAATGCTCCGCACAGCGAAGCGCCTTCGGAGATGCTGTTCTACATCCCGTCGGAGAAGGCCCTGTGCGCCGCCGAGGACGTGACGCACACGCTGCACAATCTCTACACCCTGCGCGGCGCCGAGGTGCGCGACCCGCTCCTCTGGTCGAGCTACCTGCAGGAGGTCTTGCAGACGTGGGGCAAGGACGTGCAGGTGTTGTTCGCTTCACACCACTGGCCGACCTGGGGCAACGACCAGGTGACGACGCTGATCGGCAAGCAGCGCGATCTGTACCGATACATCAACGACCAGACGCTGCACCTGGCCAACCAGGGCTACACCATGCTCGAGATCGCCGAGATGCTGGAGCTGCCCCCCGAACAGGCGCGCTTCTGGGCCAACCGTGGCTACTACGGGACGATGAGCCACAACGTGAAGGCCGTGTATCAGCGCTATCTGGGCTGGTTCGACGGCAACCCGTCCCACCTGCACGCGCTGCCGCCGGTCGAGGCCTCCAAGAAGTACGTCGAGTTCATGGGTGGCAGCGCGGTGGTGATCGAAAAGGCGCTCGCGTCGGCCAAGGCCGGTGAGCTGCGCTGGGCTGCGCAGGTGTTGGACCATGTAGTCTTTGCCGAGCCCGAGAACGAGCAGGCGCGCTTGCATCTGGCCGACGTGCTCGAGCAGCTCGGCTATCGCGCCGAGTCGGGCCCCTGGCGCGGCTTCTATCTCACCGGCGCGATGGAGCTGCGGAAGGGCGTGCGGGATCTGCCCGCTCCCAACACGGCCAGCAACGACGTGGTGGCGGGCATGACCGTCGAGATGTTCCTCGACTTCATGGCCGTGCGCCTCGACGCCAAGAAGGCGGCCGGCAAGACGATTTCCCTGACCTTCGCCGTGAAAGACGGGAAGAAGACCAGTGAGTACGCGGTCCGCGTCGAGAACGGCGTACTCACCTACGTCGAGGGCAAGCCCAAGACGCCGTCCGACGTCTCGCTCACCTTGGAGCGCGACATCTTCCTGGAGATCGCCGGCGGCAAGCTGAAGTTGGCCGACGCCAAGGCGCAGAAGAAGGTCACTGTCGGCGGCAGCGAAGCGAAGCTCGACGAGCTACTGGGGCTCTTCGGCTCGTTCGACTTCTGGTTCCCGATCGTCACGCCCTGAGCCCAGCGCGGCCCATCCCAAGGCAGGAGCCCATCTCGAAAGGGATGGGCTCCGTTGGTTTGTTGGCTCTGCTCGTTTGGAGCGCTCAGAACGTGATGCCGAGCTTGCCGATGGCGCGCCCCGTCTCGTGCAGCTCGTGCGCCTGACGCAGGTTGTCGGCGGTGAGCCCCGTGAAGGTGCGCCCGAGCGGTGAGCGCAGCTTGCCTGCGTCGATCCAGGCCGCCACGCGGGTGAGGATCTCGCCCTGCGACGCTACGTCGTAGTCGTGCAGCAGCTTGCTGAACATGAACTCCCAGTGGGTCGAGATGGCCTTGCGCTTGAGGGGCAGGACATCGAGCGACTTGGGGTCGTCGATCAGTAGGAAGTGTCCGAAGGGGCGCAGCAAGCTCGGCAGAAGGCGAAGGTACTGGTCGGTCTGCGTGGTGCCGAAGACCACGTCGACCTCGCCCAAGCCGGCTGCAGTCAGCTGCTCGCGCAGATCGCCGCGATGGTCGACCACGACGTTTGCGCCGAGTGAGCGGCACCACTCGACCGTCTCGGGACGAGACGCAGTGGCAACCACCCTCGCCTCGGTATGCGCCCGCACCAATTGGGTCGCCATGCTGCCGACCCCACCGGCGCCGCCGAGGACCAACACGACCGAGTCTCGCCCGTAGCCGATGCCGCGCTCGAACAGCCCTTCCCAAGCAGTGAGCGAGGTGAGCGGGAGGGCAGCCGCCTCGACGAAGGAGAGCGAGCGCGGCTTGTGGGCCACCACCCGGTGGTCGACCGCCTGCAGCTCGGCGTAGCTGCCTGGACGGAGCAGATCGCCGGCGTAGTAGACCTCGTCGCCCACGGAAAAGCCCACGGCCGTGGGCCCCACCGCGCGCACCACACCGGCCGCGTCCCAACCGAGCACCACCGGAGGCGCCCCCTCGGCGGCCGAGCGACTGCTGCGAACCTTGGTGTCCACCGGATTCGTGGAGATGGCCCGCACCTCGATCAGCAGATCACCGGGGCGCAGCTCGGGATCGGGCAGCTCTGCCAGCTCCAGCTGGAAGTCCGCGAGGGCGTGGGCGTTGCGGTAGACGAGGGCTTTCATGTGGAGCTCCGGCAGGCCCGTGGGTTCTCGGCCTGGCCTGGAAAGGCTAGAACGTTCCCATGACGTTCCTCTACGTCGCTCTGGCCGGAGCCCTGGGCAGCTGTCTGCGCTACGCGCTCGGCCTCTTGGCGCGCGAGCTCGGACAGCTACCGAGCGTTGGCACCTGGACTGCCAATCTGCTCGGTTGCTTGGTCATGGGCTTCGTCAGCCAGTGGGCGCTCGAGCGTCCCGGCTTCTCACCCGAGCTGCGCATCACGCTCACGGTGGGGCTGCTCGGCGGCTTCACCACCTACTCGGCCTTCAACCAAGAGGTGCTGGGCTGGCTGCGTGAGGGCCGAACGGCCTGGGCCCTCGGCTACTTGTCACTCACCGTCGTCGGCGCGCTGGGCGCGGCGAGCCTGGGCATGTGGCTCGCACGCGCGAACGCCTGACTCACTGAGGGGCGTCACTGCGGTCCGGCGCAACGTTGAACCAGCTCGGGCACGCTGGCGGCCGGCTCCAGCTCGTAGTCGTACGGCGGCTCGAAGGGGCCGGGGTCGAACGACTCTTGGCCCATCACGTCGCGTGAACCGA
>DATIDO010000175.1:0-3486 GCA_035456245.1 Polyangiaceae bacterium | reverse complement strand
CCTGGCCGAGCAGGTGTCCACGCGGGGGTTCGGCTCGCACCTCGGTCCAGTCGAGCCGTTCGCTGACGTCCGACTCCATTGCCTCCGCCAGGTTGGGCGTGATGCGCGGCGTCTCCGGGTGAACCACGCCGGCGCGCGGCGGGGTGCGCTCTTCGAGCAACAGCGCACAGGCCCTGATGCGTGGATCCGCGTGAAACCTACGCTGCATGGCGAAGTCGCACAGCAGGTTGGAAAGCGCCACCAGGGTCATGCCCTGGTGGTGGGCCATGAATGCCTTGATGACCACCTGGTCCCGTCCGGGAGGCAGGCGCGCGGGCGTGTAGTCGACGGACTCGTAGAAGCCGAATGGTCCCTCCAGTCCGGCCTCGGCCAGACGAGCCAGGTTCTCGGCCGCGGCGCGCGCTCTCACCAGCGCCGCGAGCGCGGTCGCGTACGGCGCAACCACCAGATCCTCACCGAGCCCGGGCTTGAGCCCGAGCCCTGGTACGCCAAAGGCCCGGTACTGGTAGTTCATACCCAGGTCCATGACGTTGTAGGCGGCCTCGGAGATCCCCCAGGGAACGCCGAAGCGGCGACCGTAGGCGATCTGCCCCTCGATCGCGGCGTGGCAGGTCTGATCGAGCAAGGTATCGGTGAAGCTTCGCATCACCAGCAACGGCATGAGGTACTCGAACATCGAGCCGCTCCAGGAGAGCAGGCCCGGCACCGAGGCGTAGCGCGCACGTAGCCGCCCCAGGCGGAACCAGTGCTTCTCCGGTACGTCGCCCTTGGCGATGGCGACCAGGCTCGCCAACCGCGCCTCCGACGCCAAGAGATCGTAGTGCGAGTTGTCGAGGCGCGCGCTGCTGACGTTGTAGCCGATGGCGAACAGCGCCCGGCTGCCGTCGTAGAGGAAGGTGAAGTTCATGCTTGCAGCCAGCTGCTCGGCCCGGGCCCCGATCTCGTCCAGCTCGGAGGCGCATGCGTTGCCGAGCTCGAACGAGCGCGACCATGCCGCTTCGAACTGCTGGAACTCTGCACGTCCGAGACGCCACGCCCCACGCGCCGCCTCGACCGACGCGAGGAACTCTCCGGCCGTCAGGTCGGGGCGCGCCGCATCGTGAAGGATGTCTTCGAGCGTCGCCTCGCTCGGAGGCTTCGCCTCCGACTCGCCCCCACCCTTTTGCTGGTCACGCCAGCGCTGAAGCAGCTCCAGATGAGGCAGCTGCCCTTCCACGGTGCTCCAAGCGTCGAACAGCGTGCGCGCGCTGGTCTCGAACCAATGGCGCGCTTCTCCGTCGATCCCGGTTCCGACCTCCGCCAGGTGTTGGCCGACCCGCTGCCTACCCTCCGCCAACCAGCCATAGAGCTGCGAAGGGCGCTCTGCTCGCGCGGCCTCGGCCCGCTCGAGCCAGCCGAGCCAGGCATCGAGCGCGCTCCGCACCGGCGGCTGTGCCGCGTCCGTCAGTGACTCGCGAGCCAGCCGGGCCGCTACCAATGACGCCTCGAAGACCGCCGACGAGACCCAGGACGAGCCCCGCAGGTCACGACAGCATTCGACCAAGGTCCACAAGTAGCCAGCCAAATTGCCGCTGTCGACCGTCGACACGTAGCGTGGCTCGAGAGGCGCCAGCGTCTTGGTGTCGTACCAGTTGAGCACGTGGCCCTCGCGCTTCTCCAACTTCTCAATCGTGCTCAAGGTCCGCTGCCAACGCTCAACCGCCTCGCGCAAGGTGATGAAGCCGAGATCTCGAGCCGAAGCCACGGACAGCAGGTAGAGGCCCATGTTCGTGGGCGAGGTCCGGTGCGCTACGATGCCGCGCGGATCCTCCTGGAAGTTGTCGGGCGGCAGGTGGTTGTCCAACTCTCCGACGAAGCGCTCGAAGAAGCGCCAAGTCTTGCGCGCGACCCGGCGGAACAGCTGCGCCTCGTCGGGCCCCCAAGGCTCGGCGGCTGCCCAGGCCTCGACCCGGCTGACGCGGGCAGCCACCCAGGGTGCCGCGACCCAAAGTGCCAGCATGGGCACGGCAACCCAAAGCGACGAAGGCATGCTCAGCGCCACCACCACCACCAGGACGATCGCCAGCCCGGCGGCCACCAGCAGCCGTGGGACCGCGAGCACACTGCCGCGCCTCTGGCTGCTGGCCGCCCGCATGCTCGTCCACTCCAGCAGTCGCCGACGGCTCACGAACTGCCGGTGCAGCGCGCGTACGATGGCGTCCCCGTCGAGGAGCGCCCGATCGAGCAAGAAGACCAGCTCGACGAGCGCGAGCTGCGCGTTGCTCTTCAAGTCGCCGCTGAGACCACCGAGCCACTCGAGCTGCGAGTCCGAGCGCGCGAACGCGAACACCATGCGTCCCAGGACCGGCACGACGAAGACGGCCACCACCAGTGAGCTGCCGACCCATGCAGCAGCACCGCCCACCAGCCAGGTGGACGCGGCGAGCACCACCAACGCGGACGCCAGCAAGCTGCGCCGCAAGTTGTCGAGCACGCGCCAGGCGTCGAAGGCGCGGAAGTCGTTGCGCATGCTGCCAGTCGCCGCGGGGATGCGGCGCCCGAGCCAAGGCAGGAGCTGCCAGTCGCCGCGGGTCCAGCGATGCTGGCGCCCCGCGGCCACCACGTAGGATGATGGCTGTTCGTCCAGCACCTCGATATCGGACGCCAGCGCCGATCGAGCGTAGATGCTCTCCAGCAGATCGTGGCTGAGCAGCTGATTCTCCGGCACGCGACCGGACATGACCGACTCGAACGCGTCGACGTCGTAGATGCCCTTGCCGACGAACGAACCCTCGGCAAACAGATCCTGGTAGACGTCCGAGACGGCCGTCGTGTACGGATCGATGCCAGGGGGGCCCGCGCTGAGCCGGGCGAAGATGGAACGGCGCGCGCTCCGTGGCGAGGTACCGACGCGCGGCTGAACGATGGCGTGCCCACGCCGGACGCGGCGACGCTCGACGTCGACCCAAGGCCGATTCAGCGGGTGAGCCAGGGTGGCGACGAGTCGCCTGGCCACCCCGAGCGGCAGCTCGGTGTCCGTGTCCAGCGTGATGACGAAGCGAACGCGCGCCAACAGCTCGGCGGGCGCCGTGACCAGCTGGAAGCTCGTGTCATCGGCGCCACGCAGGAGCCGGTTCAGTTCTGCCAGCTTGCCGCGCTTGCGTTCCCAGCCCAGCCAGCGTCGCTCCACCGCGTCGAACTTTCGCCGGCGGTGAAACAAGAAATAGCGTGCGCGCTCACGCCCTGCGTTCAGCCTCTCGATGCCGAGGCGCGCCAGCTCGAGCAGCTCTCGATCTGCATCGCTCTCTTCGACGTCTGCGTCCAAGAAGTCCGTCAGCAGCGCGAATGACAGCTGCTCGTCGCCGTTGGCCAGGCTGCGCACCTCCAACTCCTCGAGTAACCGCGCCAGACCTGCCGGACCATCCAGCAGTGTCGGTACGACCACCAGCGTGTGATACTCGGGCGGTATGCCGTCCTCGAAGGCGAACTTGGGCAAGATGCGCGGCG
>DATIDO010000174.1:0-5697 GCA_035456245.1 Polyangiaceae bacterium | reverse complement strand
AGCTTCGAGCAGCAGCGCAGCGCGATCCAAATCGCTGCTCGCGCGCTCGGCCAGCTGCGCGGACAGCTCGGCCACCCGTGCGTCGTCTCCGGTGGCCAAGGCTTGGGAGTAGTCGAGACGCAGCCCCACGAGGGAGCTCGGAGCGTCGCCTCGGCCACTCTCCCACTTGGCCCGGGCCTCCCGCTCGGCCAATGCGCCGAGGGCCATGACCACTCCCAGCTCGACGTACGCCTGGCGCTCTTCCGGCGGCAGTAGGCGAGCCAGACGCTCGCGCACGTAGGGCCACTCCAAGATGCGGCCTTCGGTCAGGATGCTGGCTTCGAGATCGAGGACCGCTCCCAGATCTTCCGGGAACTCCTCGACGGCGGTCTTCTGCCAGAGCAAAGCGCTGGCCATGTCGCCTCGCGAGCGATCGAGAGCCGCCAGCCGGGTGTAAGCGCGCAGGCGCTCTGGGTCGTCGTCTCCGCGCAGGACTTCGAGCAGGCGCTCGCTCTCACGCGCGGTCTGCCCCAGCGTTTCGCCCAGCTCATCGAGCAGGGTGCGAGCCAGGCCTTCGGCCGCGCTGGCGTTGGACAGCTCCTGGAAGGCAGCCGAATCGTCGCCCCCGAACCAGGCGTGAGCCGCGCGCTGAGCAGCTTGCCAACGGGAGGGGATCCGCTCCCCCGTGGGTGCATGCCCCGCGAGCCATTCGGCGGCGCGCCGCAAGAGCCCGTCCTGGGGGAACTCCTCGACCAGCTGCTCCAGTGCACCGCCTGCTTCGAGACCCTGTGCCCAGGCCCGATCGAGGCGGGCCCAGCGCTCGAGCCAAGGATCGCCGCTACTCGCCAGCGCGCTACGCGCCTCGTCGTCCGCCTGCGAAGGCGCTCCCCCGCCGGCCTGGTAGGCCCAGGTCGCGAGCCACAGCCCCGCCTCGCCGTACGTGCGAGCTGCGCGGGTGAGTCCTTCGACGCGTTCCGAGCCATCCCGACGCAATGCAGCTTCGAGCCAGAGATCCGCCGAGAGCTCGGCGTTCGAGCTGCGTTCGGCCTCATTTTCCAGGGCAGCCAAGCGCTGCTCGGCGTCGTGAGTTTGGGCCACGGCGAGCAACCCGAGCTGCGGAAGTTCGCGCCAAACTGCTCCGTCCGGAGGCGCCACGCCGTGCTTCTCGCGGAGCAACGCGGCCAGCGCGCCGGCTTCGGTACGACCGGTCCGTTCGGCCAAGGCGTCGAGCCGCTCGGCGACCTCGTCGGAGCGTCCTCGTCGGCTGGCAGCTTCCACCGCCAGCAGGGCGAGCGTCAGGCTGCCGCCTTCGCTGCCTTCACCGCCGTCTTCGTCGCCGCCTTCCTCGATTCCGCCCGTGCGCTCGGTGCCCTCGGCTCGCGACCAGGATTCGGAGGAATGGGTGAGGGTGGCCCCGAGGCGAACCTCGGCCTGGTGCCGGGAGTCGGGCCAAGCGACGTCGCCAGGCGGCGCGAGGATGGCAGCGAGCTCGGCGTCGATGGCGGTGTCGATGCCGGAGCTGCTCGATGCGGAGGCGAGCCCTTCGGCTGCGGGGGAGGCCTGCAAGAGCGCCGCAGCGAGTGCTTGCTCGGCAGCAACGAGACTCTCGGTCGAAGGCGGCGCCGTATCCGCGCCACCAGCCGCCCGAGCTTGCAGCCAGGCTCGCCAAGCCAAGCGTGCGCTCGTCGTCGAGGGGGAGGTGGTCAGCAGCTCACGGCGCAGCGTCTCCGCTTGCTGTCGGTGCTCGGGGCGTGATGCGAGCAGTTCGACGGCCAGAGGCCGGCTGGAGAGAAGCGGCCGCCGCACGAGTGCCTGGGCTGCGGCCTCCGTTTCGTTGCGGCTCAGGTGGCGTGCTGCCCGCACCAACTCCAGGTAGCTCGCCGCTTGCTCGCTCGCACGACCGCTCGATAGTTCGCCCACGCGCGCCGCGGCCTCGGCGAAGGCAGGCGGCAAGTCCAGGCCCACGGTCGTCTGACCGGCTGCCTGGCGGAGCAGCCAACGCAGCATGGCGATGCGCGGATCGGTTCCGCCCGAACGCTGCACGTGGTCGAGCAACGCGGTAGCCCTCGGCTCGTCCCCAGCAGCCAGGCTGCCGAGCGCACGCAACAGCGCCGCGTGATGTCGGCTGGCGGGCTGTGCAGCCAATCGAGCAGCGGCCTCCAAGCTCGCGTCCACCGTCGCTTCGTCGTTCGCGTCGGCGACCGCCCGCAGCTCGGCCGCCACGCTGGCCAGTTTGCCGGACAGCTGGGCAGCGGCGGCCAGGGCTTCGCGTCCTTCGACCGGACTGCCCGCCCGCGACCAGAGCACGCCAGCAGTGGACAGTGCACGAGCTCGCACTGCGGGTGACGGTTCGGTCTCGGCAAAGGAGGCAACCTCCTGGGCCAGCTGGTGAACGTCGAGGGGCTGCAGCGCGGGCCCGGAACCAGCCCGAGCCGCTCGTCGGCCCGGCACGAAATCGGCGGCCGACGAGGCGTCACTGAGGCGCGCCAGGAAATCACGCGAGTTCACGCCGCGCGAGGAAACGGGCTCCCCATCGAACGGGGGAACGCTGGGTCGAGCGTCGCTCACGACGTGGCCTCCATCTTGGAACGCAGGCTTTCGAATTCCTCGGAGAGTGCGAACGTCACGACGTCGGAAAGGAGCTGTCGTCGCCGCTCGGCGTCTTCGGGAACGAGGCGCGGCAGGCCTCGCAGAATCGAAGGATCACCGTGGACCAAGCAGGCCACGCGAGCTGAGGCGCTGCGCACGCCGTGCAGGACGTCGTAGGCCGAGTGGCCCGACTGGGTCAGCTCGGCGAACTCGGCCAACAGGGCATCTTTGGTCTCGCGCGACAGCAGCTGCCCGAGCGCCTGGGCTCGCTCTTCCACGTCGGGGGCGAAGTCCGGCGACACGCCGAGCGCGGGGGGAGTGCCCAGCGCGACGAGCAGGGCCTGGAGCCAGAGCTCCGTTTCGGCGTTGGGCAGAGCCGCGATGGCGCCCACGCCCCGAGCCGACGCGAAGCAGCCGGCTGCCAGGCGAGCGCGGTCGCGCACCCCGAGAGGCAGCTGTACGCCTTCGCCGATCACGACGGTCGGAAGTTCGGCCTCGAACCACAGCAGTCGCGTCGGATCGTTTCCACCCCAATGCAGATCGAAGTCGGAGAGTCCGAGCAGGGTCGCCCATTTCGCGACCTCGACGCGCAGCGGGTGCTCGGCGAAGGGATCGATCCGGGTGAGGCTGCTCAACCCCAGGCTCTCCAGGCTCGGTTGCGTCAGGCGGGCGAGCAGAGGTGAGAAGGAGCGAGCGGGGGCATGGAGCGGACCGGCCGCTGCTGCTCCCGCCAACACACCCAGCTCTTCTTCGTTCAAGCGACCGTTCGGCGCGCCCTCGGCCGGTGATGCCGACTCCAGCGAGCGCCTTTGCCGGTCGTCCAAGACTCCGGTGAGCGAGTAGGTGCCGAGGGCGACGCGCGCGACGGCGGGAGCACCGGCGCGGCTGGCCAACTCGGCCAAGCGCGCCATGGGCGTGCCGAGTTGAGGCTGAGCGCGCATGCGCCCGAGTCGCTCGGCGAAGGCCGCCGCTAGCAGGTTGCCGTCTTCGGGACGAGAGTCGTCACTGGCGAGGAGCACCTGGATCGCATCGTCGTCCAGGGGGGAAAGCGTCAGCACCCAACGCGCAGCCTCCAACAAGGCCTCCTGGTCGTGGAGGTGATCGCGCTGCAGCGCCAGCATCATGCGCGCGCCTTCCAGGGCGAGCGAGTCGTCGTCCGCCGTCTCGCTCATCTCGCGGAAGGTGAGGTAGGAGAGCTCCCAGTCTTCGGCGCGGGCGGCGTTGCGGGCTCGCCGCTCCAAGATGCCGCCGGGGGCCACACCGCGTTGCTCCAGCTCGGCCAGCAGGGTCACCGCTTCGCGCGGCAGGTGCAGGCGCTCCAGCAGATCGGCGGCGTGCAACCCTGCGCGCTCCACGATGTCGAGAGGCGTCTCCGTGTGCGTGGCGATGGCGCGTAGCGATGTTGCGGCCTTCTCGAAGCGCTCGTCACCGAGGTGCATCTCGGCCGACAGCGAGAGCGCCGGCAAGTGTCCGGGATCCAGTTCGAGCACCAACTCGAGGGCACGCAGGGCCGAGGCGCGGCGCCCGAGCGTCCGGCACGAACGGGCCTTCTCCCAAAGCAGCTCGACGCGGCCTTCCGGTTCGCGCACGACCTCGAGGCGGGCATCGAGCAGCTCCACCAAGCGCGCCTTGTCGTCGCGCGCTCGGACCAAGAGATACAGGTGCTCGAAGGCCGAGTCGCGCTCGGCTGCTCGGGCGAGCGCCGAAGCATAGGCCTGCTCGGCCGCCACCCCGTCGCCGCGCGACTCGAGGAGTTCGCCGACACGCTCCCAGTGATCGGCTGCGCGCTCGTCTTCGGCGCAGCGCTCAGCCAACGGAGTGAGCGCGCGAAGCTCCACGTCGGGTCGCTCCAAGGCGCGCGCCACGTAGGCGAGGCCGAGCAGGACCGTCGGATCGTTGCGCAGTTCGCTCTCCAGCCGTTCGAGCAGCTCGAGGGCCGCTTCGTTCTCACCGCGAGCCAGCCGTTCGAAGGCCGCGTGGATGCGGAGGGTGGCGACGTCGGGATCGGCAGGATCGCCTGCGGCCAAGCTGGCGGCCAGGCGTTCTTTGGCTTGGGTGCGCTCGACGCCGTGCTCGGGCGAGGTCACCTCGAGGGCGAGCCAACCGAGCTCGGGAGAGCCCGGGTTTCGGGCGGCGAGTTCGTCGATGGCGCGACGCGCGCCGTGCTGGGCGTCGTCACCGAGGTGGCTCGGGCCCCCGGCTCCGACGCCACCGAGCTCGAGGAAGAGTCCCTGAGCCGTGAGCAAGTCGGAGCCGCTGGCGGAGCCGAGCGCTTGCCAGGAGCGAGCCTGCAAATCGCGACGCCCACCCCGCTGGGCGAGCAGAGCGAGCAACCAGGCAGCGTCGGTTCCGGCGGCTGGGTCGTCGGTGGCGGCGTGGCCGGTAGCTGCGTGGCCGGTAGAGCCCAGCCAGGCCTCGGCTGCCGTCAGCGCAGCTTCGTCGTCATTGCGTACTCGCGCGGCTTCGACCGTGAGCGCCGCGCGCTCGTCGTGCCCGAGCCCATCGGGCCAGGTGACGTCGTCGTGCCCATTCGAGACGTCGAGCAAGAGCGCGAGCCAGCTGGCTGGGTCGTCCTGTTCTACGGAGCTCGCATCGAGCTGTCGGGCGGCGAGCACCCGACTTGCCGCTTGGCGATCGGGCAGGGCGTCCAGGGCGAGCAGCAGCGCAGACGCAGCTGAACCAGCCGAGGCCGCACGCTCGTCGCAGGCCTTGCGTCGTTGACGCCCGGCGCTTCCCAAGAGCTCGAGCAAGAGCGGCTCGGCCTCACCGAAAGGTGTGAGCCCCGGCAGACCGCTCCGCTCGAGAGCCTGAGCTGCCTCTGCCGACTTGCCGGCGCGAGCCAAGTTCCAAGCAGCCCGGGCCGCCCAGAGACGGCTGGTGGTGGAGGTGGCGTCCTCGTTTTCCAGGGAGCGCGCGCCAGCCAACAGGGCTCGGGCGGCCTTCTCCGGATGCAGCCTTTCCTGAATGCGGACCCAGGCCGTGCGCGCCGTCACGTCCGTGGGCCGCGCGCCCAGGATGGCCTCGAGTCGAGCCGAGCCGGACGCTGCGTTTCCGTCGGCGAGATCGCGCGCGATACGCACCCACTCCAGCGCGCGAACCAGCTCCGGATCGGTGAGCCGCGCAGCATGC
>DATIDO010000173.1:0-5723 GCA_035456245.1 Polyangiaceae bacterium | reverse complement strand
GAAGCCGCCGTTCGCGCGCTCTGCGATGCGGCCCGAGAGGACGAGGTGCTCTCGCCCGCCAACTTCAACTCGCCCGGCCAGATCGTGATCGCCGGTCACCAGACGGCCATCGAACGCGCCGTCGCGCTCGGCAAGGAGCGCTCGCTCAAGGCCATCCCGCTCAAGGTGAGCGCTCCGTTCCACTGTGCGCTGATGCAGCCGGCGGCAGCGCGCGTCCGCGCCGCTCTGGCCGACGTGCGCGTGTCCCGGCCGCGCTTCCCGGTGGTCGCCAACGTGGACGCCCGTCCACACGACGACCCCAGCGAGATCGCGGATCTGCTGGTGCGCCAGGTCGACTCGGCGGTGCTCTGGGAGCAATCGGTGCTCGCCATGACGGCGGCCGGCGTCGGCCGGGCCCTCGAGCTGGGACCGGGCAAGGTCTTGGCCGGCCTAGTCAAACGTATCGACAAGAGCTGGTCCGTGCAGAACGTCTCCTCGACCGAGGAGTTCGCTTCCGCCCAGCAGCTCGCCCGCGGCTGACCCGGCCGGACAGGCTCCCGCGCGGGGCCGGGCGGACCGCCCGGCGATTCCTGACCGACCGCGCACAGGGCCTTTCCTCGGCGATGCCGGTCGGTTTGTATTCCGGCCGGATTTTCCGTGGTTCAACCACGGGTAGCGCACAAGTTTTCGCTTTCGTTCCGCTCGGACGCCGGGTAAACACGCCGCGCTCCCGGGTCGGGCGCACCTTTGGACCAAGATGTTCAGCCTCGCAGGTAAAGTAGCTCTCGTCACCGGCGCCTCTCGCGGCATCGGCTCGGCCACGGTCAAGACTCTGGCGGCGCAAGGCGCCTACGTCGTCGTCGGCTACGTCCGGGGCGAAGAGGCAGCGCAGCGCACGCTGGCCGAGATCATCGAGGCGGGCGGCAAGGGTGAGATCGCTCGCATCGACGCAGCCGACTTCGCCGGCTCCGAGACTGCAGTGACCGAGCTGGCCAAGCGCCTCGGTCGCCTCGACATCCTGGTGGTGAGCGCGGGCATCTCGATCGACGCCCTGATGCTCCGCCTCAAGGAAGAGGACTTCGACACCATCCTCAACGTGAACCTGAAGGGCGCCGTGGCTGCTGCCAAGGCCGCGCTGAAGGTCATGATGAAGCAGCGCGCGGGTCGCATCGTCTTCCTCTCCAGCGTGGTCGGTGAGGCCGGCAACGCGGGTCAGACGGCGTACGCCGCCTCGAAGGCCGCCTTGCTGGGCGTGACCAAGAGCCTCGCCAAGGAGTACGCGGGCCGCAACGTGACCGTGAACGCCGTCACCCCCGGCTACATCGCCACCGACATGACCGCGGCGCTCACCGATGAGCAGCGCGCGGCCATGCTGACGGGCGTTCCGCTCGGCCGCCCCGGCGAGCCGCGCGAGATCGCTGCCACCGTGGCTTTCCTCGCATCCGACGAGGCCGGCTACATCACCGGACAAACGCTGCGCGTGAACGGCGGCATGTACATGTGAAGATTCGAGGGCTGCGGATGCTCTCAGTGAGGCTTCCGCATCCCAACGAGGGAACCGGCCCGAGGCCGGCGCCCTCCCGGCGCCCCGGCGCCGAACCAGTCAGAACGAGAAACGATTTCGAGCCCCAAGCTCACGGAAGGAAAAATAGAAATGTCAGAGCGCGACGTACTCGCCGAGGTCAAGAAGATCATCAAGGAGCAGCTGGATGTCGAAGAGGCCGACATCAAGCCGGAGTCGTCGTTCATCGACGACCTGGGCGCAGACTCCCTCGGCCTGGTCGAGCTGGTGCTGGCCTTCGAGGAAGCTTTCGAGATCGACATCCCCGACGAGGAGACGGAGAAGATCCGCACCGTCCAGGATGCCGTCAACTTCATCAACAAGCACGCCTGATGAGCTGGAGGGGGCAGCTCGAGCCCCCTCGCTCTCCCCCCTCCGGGGACAGGTCCACATCGAGTTCGTGAGCAGGGAATGATGGAGCGGGTCGTCGTCACTGGCGTAGGCATGGTCACCCCAGTCGGGGTGGGCACTGCTCCATCGTTCGATGCCCTGATCGCCGGCAAGAGCGGCGTTGGGCCCATCACGTTGTTCGACGCCGACGAGCGCTTCCCCACGCGCATCGCGGCCGAGGTGAAGGGTTTCGACCCGACCCTCTACATGGAGAAGAAGAAGCTGAAGGAGGTAGCTCGCTTCATCCCCTTCTCCCTGGCAGCCACGAAGATGGCGTTGGCCGAGGCCAACCTGGAACTGACCGACGAAGAGCGCGAGCGCGTCGGTGTCTTCATCGGCGTCGGCATGGGCGGCCTGGAGCAGCTCGAGGCCTGCACGCTGACGCTCGAGCACAAGGGCCCGGGACGCATCAGCCCCTACCTGATCCCTTCGCTGATTGCGAACATGGCGGCCGGCCAGGTGTCGATCGCCCACGGCTTCCGGGGTCCCTCTTTCGCTCACACCAGTGCTTGCTCGTCGAGCGCCCACGCGCTGGGCGAGGCGATGCGCTGGATTCAGTACGGCCGCGCCGAAGTCATGGTGGCTGGTGGCGCCGAGGCGACGATCGCCGGTATCGGCATCGCCGGGTTCGCAGCCATGTTCGCGCTGAGCCGACGCAACGACGAACCCGAACGGGCCAGTCGCCCCTGGGACGTGGACCGCGACGGCTTCGTCTGCGGTGAAGGCGCCGGCACGTTGGTCCTGGAGTCGCTGACCCGCGCCAAGCGCCGAGGCGCTCGCATCCTGGCCGAGGTCACCGGCTACGCCGCCACCAGCGACGCCTACCACATCACCAAGCCCGCCGAAGGCGGGGACGGCGCCAAGCGCTCGATGCGTGACGCGCTGAAGGACGCCGGCCTCAACCCGGACCAGATCGACTACGTCAACGCCCACGGCACCTCGACGCCGCCCGGCGACTTGGCCGAGGCCAAGGCCATGGTCGAGATTTTCGGCAGCCACGCCACGGACAAGAAGCTGTGGGTGAGCTCGACCAAGTCGATGATGGGCCACTTGCTGGGCGCCGCGGGCGCCGTCGAGTCGGCCGTGTGCGTGCAGGCCCTGCTCACCGGCAGCGTCCCCCCCACCATCAACCTCGACCGGCAGGACCCCGAGGTGTTGCTGGACTGCGTCCCCCACGAGGCGCGGCAGCGTCAGCTGAAGCACGTGATGACCAACTCGTTCGGCTTCGGTGGGACGAATGCAACGCTCATCCTGTCGCGCTACGATGGCTGAGCCGAGCGCCTCGCGCAGTTTTGCGCAGCTCGACTGAGGAGTTGTAGATGCAGTGCCCCTACTGCAAGACGTTGGACAGTCGTGTCGTGGACTCTCGCTTGGCGAGCGGTGGCACAGTCACCTGGCGGCGTCGCGAGTGCGACCAATGCAAGCGTCGCTTCACCACGTACGAGCGCGTCGAGCACACGCTGCCCACGGTGGTGAAGAAGGACGGCAAGCGACAGCCGTTCGAGCGCGACAAGATTCTGCGCTCGCTCCGAGTCGCGTGCAGCAAGCGCGCCATCTCGGGCGAACAACTCGACGAGATCGCCGAGGCCATCGAGATCGAGCTGTCCCTGCTGGGCGAGCGAGAGATCACCTCGCGCCGCGTCGGTGAGCGGGTCATGGAGCGTCTGAAGACGCTCGACGAGGTCGCCTACGTACGCTTTGCCAGCGTCTACAAGTCCTTCCGGGACATCGATGAGTTCATGCGCGAAGTGGGAAGTCTTGTTCGCGCCAGGCCCGAGGACTAACGTTCGCTCCCGTGACCCCCGCGTTCGACGTCGAGCTGATGGGCCGCGCCCTGGCTATCGCCAAGAAGGGCGATCCGTCCCCCAACCCCCACGTTGGCTGCGTCATCGCTCGTGGGGATGGCTCCCGCTACGAGATCCTCAGCGAGGCCTTCCACGAGACGGCCGGCAAGGACCACGCCGAGGTAGCAGCGCTGCGTGTGCTGGGCGACGAAGCGCGCGGCGCCACTGCGTACATCACGCTGGAGCCCTGCAACCACCACGGCAAGACTCCCCCCTGCGTCGACCGCCTGATTGAGGCCGGGATCGCCCGCGTGGTGGTGGGCTGCCGCGATCCGAACCCGGCCGTCGCAGGCGGTGGTCTCGAGCGGCTGCGCGAGGCCGGTGTCGAGGTGGAGCTGTCGTCGCTGGAGCGAGAGGCCAAAGAGCTGATCGAGGCCTGGACCAAGTTCATCACCACCGGGCAGGCGTTCCTGTCGCTCAAGTTGGCGCTGTCGCTCGATGGCCGCATCGCCTCGCGAACGGGGATCTCCAAGTGGATCACCGGAGGCGAGTCCCGCGCCTTCAGTCACGAGCTGCGGGCCCGTCACGACGCGGTGATGGTCGGCATCAACACCGTACTGACCGACGATCCGCGCCTCACCGTGCGCGCCACGCTGGGGCGCGACCCGATCCGCGTCATCGTCGACAGCAAGCTGCGCCTGCCGCTCGACCGCAAGCTGGTGAAGACCGCCAGCGAGACCTCGACCTGCGTGCTCACCACTTCCGAGGCCGATCCGCGCCACGTCGAGGCGCTCCAGCAGCTCGGCGTCAGTGTCATTCACGTCCCCGCAACCTCGGAAGGTCGCTGCGACATGCGGGTTGCCCTGCGCGAGCTGGCCAAGCGCGAGGTGGTCAGCGTGCTTTGCGAAGGCGGCGCCGAGCTGGCAGGCAGCATGCTGGCTGCGCAGCATGCCGATCGGCTCCACGCCTTCATCGCGCCGCTCCTGCTCGGTCCGCGTGGACGCCCCGGCGCGGTCGACTGGGCCGGCCCCGAAGGCATCACCGACGCGCCCCGCCTCGTCTACCCGCGCTGGCAGCTCCACGGCGACGACGCCTACGTCACGGGTCGGCTGTCCTACCCCCGCTGATCCCGTCGCCACCTCGACCCGGCCAGGCCTCGAAGCAGCCAGAAATGGAGGCCTCGCGGCACACGCGCTGGCTTTGCTCACCCCCCGCTCGGGTGATACCACTTCGGAGATATGGCCCGTCTCGAGATCCTGCATTACCCCGCCACCGCCCTGCGCACCCGCGCCGAGCCCGTGACCGAGGTGAACGACGAAATCCGTAGTCTCGTCGAGGACATGGCCGAGACGATGTACGCAGCTCGCGGCGTCGGCCTGGCGGCCAATCAGGTGGGCGTACTGCGCCGCATCTTCGTCATCGACATCGCTGACGAAGGGGAGACGAGCGACCTGAAGGTCTTCATCAACCCCGAAATCGTCGCCGCCGACGGTGTGCAGCTGTTCGAGGAAGGTTGCCTGTCGCTCCCCGGAGTCTCCGAGGAGATCAAGCGAGCCGAGCACGTGGTGGTGCGCGCCCTGGACGCTCAGGGTCAACCGTTCGAGCTGGAGGCTGAGGGCCTCTTGGCCGTCGCCATCCAGCACGAGAACGATCACCTCGACGGCGTGACCATGATCGACAAGGTCGGCACGCTGAAGCGCAAGAAGATGCAGCGCCAGGTGCAGCGCGCCGTCCAAGAGTCGCGCGAAGCCTGACGAGCCCGGCCCTACGTCGAGTGGCGGCCCTCACTTCGAGGGCGGCCCTACTTCGAGGGCGGCCCTCACTTCGAGGGCGGCCGGGAGAACAACGAGGTGTCGAGCCTCGCACCGTAGACCTGCAGCTGCGCGAGAATGCGCGGGATGTGCCCGGTCGGGGTGAAGTTGCCCTCGACCGCGCCACCGGCAGCGACGCGCGAGACGGTGAAGCGGAAGATATCGTGGGCCTCGAGCGAACCACGAGACTCTCCGCCC
>DATIDO010000172.1:0-7962 GCA_035456245.1 Polyangiaceae bacterium | reverse complement strand
ATGGAGGCGGGCGCCAGCGAACGGCTGGAAGAGAGCGACGCCCAGAAGAAGAAGCACCCCTACGATTTCGCCCTGTGGAAGGGCGCGAAGCCGGGTGAGCCCTCCTGGCCGAGTCCTTGGGGCCTCGGTCGCCCGGGCTGGCACATCGAGTGCAGCGCCATGAGCATGCGCTACCTCGGGCAGACCTTCGATCTGCACGGTGGCGGCCTCGATTTGGTCTTTCCCCATCACGAGAACGAGATCGCGCAGAGCGAGTGCGCCACGGGACAGTGCTACGCGCGCCACTGGATGCACAACGGCTTCGTCCAGGTGAACCGCGAGAAGATGTCGAAGAGCCTCGGCAACTTCTTCCGTCTGCGTGAGGCCTTCGCTCACACCGAGCCCGAGGCGGTGCGCTACTCGCTACTCACCGCGCACTACCGCGCGCCCTACAACCTCGAGGTGGATCTGGACGACGCGGGCCACCTGCTCGGCTTCCCCCAGTTCCGCGAGGCCGAGCAGCGGCTCGAGTACCTCTACGCGACCAAGCAGCGTCTCGAAGGCTTCGACCCTCAGCGCATCGACGCGGCGAGCGCTCCCCGGCCCACGCCCGCGGAGCTCGCCGAGTTCGCGACGCGCCTCGGCGAGTCGCTCGACGACGATCTGAACACGGCGCAGGGCCTCGCCCACGTGGCGGCGCTGCTGAAGAGCGTCAACGAGCTGCTCGATCAGGCCTCGGTGAAGAAGGGCAAGCTGGCGAGCGCGCACCGGGAGGCAGCGGTCGCTGCCTTCGAGCGCCTCGGCGCGGTGCTGGGCTTGGGCTTGGACCAGCCGAGCGCCTTTGCCACGCGAGTGCGGGATCGCCGCGCCCAGCAGCTGGGCATCGATCAGGCTTGGGTCGAGGGGAAGTTGGTGGAGCGAGGCGAAGCCCGCGCGGCCAAGGACTTCGCTCGGGCCGACGCCATCCGCGGCGAGCTGGCGGAGCGCGGCGTCGAGATGTTCGACACGCCCGAGGGCACGAGCTGGCGTCTGCTGGCCCGCTGAGCCAGCCCAGCGGGTCCGATTCGGTCAGGGCGATTCGGGCGATTCGATCCGATTCGGTCAGGCCGATTCGGGCGACGTCACACAATCCTTGCCGCGAGGTCACCTCGAGGTCCCGCTGCAGCGTTATGCGACGAACGCATGACGGATGCATTCAGCGCCGAGGAGTTGGAGCTGGTGGCGATCGACATGGGTTACGGGCACCTGCGCCCGGCCCACGCGCTCTCGACCTTTTTGGGAGGCCAGCCCGTCCTGTTGGCCGATCGGGCGCCCTTGGCCAACGAGCGCGAGCAGAAGCTGTGGCGTCAGGTGCGCGGTGGCTACGAGGTGCTGTCGCGCGCTGGCCGGCTGCCGCTCGTGGGTGGTGCGCTCGGCGACCTGCTCAACGGCCTCACCGCCATCCCTCAGCTCTACCCTCGGCGCGATCTGTCGAAGCCGAACGTAGCCGTGCGCGCGCTCGGTAGCGTGGCCGATCGAGGGCTCGGCGCGGGTTTGGCCGAACGGCTCCGCCGCACCGGGCACCCGCTGCTCACGACCTTCTACGGGCCGGCGGTGCTGAGCGACTACCACGGCGCGGGTCGGCTCTTCTGCGTGGTGACGGACGCCGACGTGAACCGCGTTTGGGCGCCGATCGATCCGCGACGAACCGAGGTCGTTTACCTGGCGCCGAGCCTGCGCGTGCGCCGGCGGCTGAAGGCCTACGGCGTCCCGTCGGATCGGGTCATCGTGACCGGCTATCCTCTGCCGCACGAACTGCTGGGCGGGCCCGAGGTGCCGGTACTGCGCGAGAATCTGCGCCGCCGGCTCCCAGCGCTCGACCCGCGCGGTCGCTTCTTGCGCGAGGTCCGCGCCGAGGTTTCGTACTTCTTGGGTGACGTGCCCGAGAGCGCGGGGCAGCCTTTGCACCTGACCTTCGCGGTGGGCGGAGCCGGTGCGCAGGTGGACATGGCCTTCCGCTTTTTGCCCAGCCTGGCGCGGCGGATTCGCCGCGGAAAGCTGCGGCTCACTTTGGTAGCGGGTATCCGTCCCGAGGTGGCCGCGCGATTTCACGAAGCCATCGCGGCCGCGTCACTCGTGCCCGAGTACGAGGCGGGCGGCATTCGCGTGCTGCTCGAGGCAACGCATGACGACTACTTCGCGGCCTTCAACCGCACGCTGGCCGAGACCGACGTGCTGTGGACCAAGCCCAGCGAGCTCACGTTCTTCGGTGCGCTCGGCATCCCGCTCATCTTCTCCAAACCGGTGGGGGCGCACGAGCGCTACAACCGGCGCTGGGCCATCGACGGAGGCTCGGGCATCAAGCAATACGATCCCGAGCACGCGGGTGATTGGCTCTGGGAGATGTTGAAGGACGGTACCTTGGCGGGGGCCGCGTGGACCGGTTACGGCCGCATGCCCAAGTTCGGGCTCTATCGCATCGTCGAGGAAGTCCTGGGCAGCGAGGCGTTGGCGAGGCACCTGGCTCGCGCTGGGGCCGAGGAGCCTCCGCAAGGCGCTGATCGGTTTCGGATCTTCGGGCCGGGGATCGAAGCGCACGCCTGAGTGCGGGCGGATGAGGTTGGTTCGCGCCGGCGCGGGTTGGAGCGCGACGACGGAGCGGAGCGACGGCTTGCGCTGGGGTGAAGGCGGGCGGGCCGGCGCGGGATCCGATGAGACGGAGCGACTCTGCTCGTTGCCCGCGCGTGCGCGCAGGGAATCGACGGAACGGGGACGAATTTCGTTGACGGGAAATTCGGGTGCGCGCGCTCGATGGCGCGCGGTCGGCTGACTTTCTGGCGTTGTGGCGCGCAGGTCGCGCTGTGCTGCGTGATGGCGGCGCGGAGATCATTTTCGTCGAGCGGGTGCGCGTTCGGTCGTTGCTGAGGCGCTGAGAGGGGCGAAATTTCGGGGTGTAGAGTGTCGGTATGGGCTCTCTCGCATCGGTGTCGGACGACGAATTGGTAGCTGGCCTCAGCGCGCTAGAAGGGCAGCAGCGCAGCACGATGGCTGCGGTCATCGAGCGTCTCGTCGAGATGGAACGGCGACGGCTGCATCTGCGACTCGGCTACTCGTCGCTCTACGAGTACTGCATCAAGGCTTTGCGGCTCAGCGAGGATGAGGCCTATCGGCGCATGACGTGCGCTCGTTTGGCCGCGCGGCATCCTGAAATCGTTGCGAAGCTAGCGCGCGGGGAACTGAGTTTGACCACGGTGACGATGCTGAAGCCGCATTGGTCAGCCGAATCAGCTGCGGAGCTGCTCGAAATGGCGGCGGGTGCCAGCAAGCGAATGCTGGAAAAGCGGCTGGCAGCGAGGTTTCCGGAGAGGCCGCGTCCGGATGTTTTGGAGCGCGGTCGGACGCGGCCGACAGGGGCCGAGCGCTGGCGAGTGGAGGCCGAAGTCGGAGAATCGACGAAAGAGCTGCTGGAGCGAGCGCTCGATTTGATGATGCATACGAATCCCGAGCGAGCGCTCGAGCCGGTGCTCGAACGCGCGTTGGGATTACTGGTCGCCAAGCTCGAGAAGGAGAAGCGCGCGACGGCCGAGCGACCTCGCCCGACCACGACTCCACCCACCAATCCACCCGCGCCGACTTCCGCGCCGGCGCGACCAGCCCGCTCCAAAGCCCGCCCCGCCATCCCCCGCGCCACCGTGCGCGCCACCTACCAACGCGACGACGAGCGCTGCTCCTTCGTTGCGCCGGACGGCAGACGTTGCGAACAACGCCACTTCCTCGAAATCGACCACCGCACGCCGTGGGCGCTCACACGAGATCACACCCCAGAGAACCTCCGCGTCCTCTGTCGCGCTCACAACCAACTGCTCGCAGAAGGGCCCCCCGCCACTTCGCCCTAGGGCACCTTTTCGCCGCTTCGACCGACCGACAGCGCGGCGGCCACCACTCCCACCAGCAAAGCAGCCGCGCCCACCGGGACCAGCAAGATCCCGGGTCCGGGATCGCCCGAGCCTGCCTGGATGCCGCCCAGCAAGAAGCCGAGGGGCACCAGGCCGAGCCCCATGCCCAAGCCGAGCGAAGCGACGCGCAAGGCGCGTCCCGGAGCGGCCTGCGTATCGGGGTCGCCCTGCCTATCGCGGCCGCCCTGCCTATCGGGGTCGCCCTGCGTGCCACGAGGGTTCAGCCAATCGAGCGTGAAGGCAAAGCCCAGCTGCAGGAGCGACAGCAGCGTGCCGTGAGCGTGCGCCAGTCGGAGCAGCAGGCGGCGCTCCTGGGCTTCGACGTCCACGTAGCCCCGCAGCTCGAACGCCAAGAAGGCCTCGAGCAGAATGCCGAGGGCGATGAAGCAGGCGAGCCCGTACCAGCCGGCGCGCAGGTGGGCGCGGACGAGGCGCTCGCGCTCGGGATGAGTCGGCTCACTCACTGATCACCACCGGCCGATCATCGCGCTGTCGAGTCCACTCGTCGAGGGTGCGGGCCAGGCTCGCGTCGGGCGCTTTCGGCGCGGAGTTTGCCCCAGAGCTCGTCGCGCCGTTCGCCGCCGTAGTCGCCGCCGTAGTCGCCGCCGTATTCGCCGCAACGCGAGAGCGAGCCAGTTCTCGTTCGGCGATGTGGCGCACGGCCGGGTAGGGATCTCGCGCGAGGCGCTGCCACAGCTCGCGCTTCAGTGATTCGTCGATGCCTGGCGCCAAGCTGGGCTCGGCCAGGGCGTTGGCCAGGATGGCGCGTGTCGCGGCGTCGCCGGCGAGCAGGAGGCGCAAGCCCAGCGGTTCGTTGGACTGAGCGGTCGTGCCGGGCTGAGCGGTCGTGCTGGGCTGTGCGGTCGCACCTGGCTGCGCCGTCGCACCGTGCGGTGCCGGCGCTGGTGCGTCGGCGAGGCGGGGGTAGAGCCGCAGCAACTCACGATCGAGCCAGGCCGACGACGCGTCGAGATGGCAGAGGACGCAGGCGGAAGGCGGATCGGTGAGGCGCCGCGACGGTGATCCAATGCGGTGGCTGGGGATGGCGCGCAAGAGCGCGTAGCTGGTCTTGGGCATGTGGCAGCCAACGCAGCGCGAGCCAGGCGACGAAGGCGCGTGCCCCGAATGCTCGACGAAGTTCGCGTCGCCCCGTTGGTGGCAGTCCAAGCAGGCCGCGTCCGTATCGCTGGTTCCTTCTGCGTTCGTGCGCAGCTGCGATGCGGGGGAGCCCGCCGGGTAGTCGTGCATCGAGTGGCAGCTGCTGCAGCCGAGCTGCTGGGCTCCACGACCGCGCAGGTAGCAGGGGGATTCGACCAGTCCGTTGTATTCGCGGCCGCCGACACGGACGCTGCCGTCGGCCCAGAAGATGCTGCTCAGCTCGCGGCTGAAGGCCGCCTCGGCGGCAGCGTCGGTGCTGCCTGCGCTGAGCAGGCGCCGTGAGTCGGCCAGATCGACCGCGGGCGAGGCGCGCTTCGTGTGGCCCCAGGTCCACCACTCGTCGGGGTGTTGGACCAAGAAGTAGGCGTGGCATTGGCCACAGACTGCGCTCGCCTGAGCGGCATCGAGCCGCGCGGGGTTCACGATGTGGAGCGGGGGCTCGGCGGGATCGTCCGTCGTAATGGGGGCGCGTGCGTCGACCAGCTCACGCGCTGCTTCCCGCGCCCAGGGAGCGCGGAGGGAGTCGGCGTGGCGCTTGCCGGGGCCGTGACAGGCCTCGCAGGCAATGCCCAGCTCGGCGACGCGCGTTTCGTAGCGCACCCAGGGCGTGGGATGGTCGCCTTCCGACTCATGTGGCTCGCCGGCGACCGCGTGGCATTGGATGCAGCTCGAGTTCCAGCGTGGCACGTAGAGAGGCTCGTCGTCCGGAGCCAAGAACGCCTCGCGCCTCGGGATCCAGCGCCGCTCGGCGAGCAGCCATACCCAGGGCAACTGGCGCAGCTCGCTGCCGGGATCGCCGGCCAGCCAAAAGGCCAGGTAGTGGTGCGAGCCGGTTCCGAGCACCAGCTCTCGCTCGACCCGCGGTGCCCGGCGCAGCAGCTCCCGCTCGAGCGTAACCGTATCGAGCGCCACCGTGTCGGTCGCTACGGTATCGCTCGCCACGGTATCGCTGGCGTCCCTGCGCGCGCGCGCCGTGGCCAGCTTCTCGAGCCCGGCACCGAGCCAGTGCAGATCGGGGCCCCGCGCCATGACTCGGGTTCCGCGCCGCGTCAGCTCGAACCCGGGTGTCCCGTCGTCTTGCTCTTCGAGTCGAGCCGGCAGGCTGGGCCCTCCGTCCTGGTCGAACGGCAGGTCACTCGTGCGGCGCGTCATCGTGCGGTGGTAGCTGCCCTGCCAGCTCGCGTGGGGGCCTGCGTGACAGCTCTGGCAGGCGCCCGAGCCGACGTAGCCCTGTGGCGCGTCGTCGGCGGCTCGGTGGATTGCCGGGTCGTGGCCCTCACTCGTGGGTGGTCCGCCCGCGGCGAGCGCCGCCAGCCCCCCGCAGGTGGCCGCCAGCACGGGGAGCCACGGCAGGATGCGTGACCACAGCATGTTTCAGCTGGGCTTGCGCGGCGGATGGGAGGCCGTGGCCAGGCCGCGCAGCGAAGCCGGAAAGCGCTCCTCGTACTCGGCCAAGAGACGTCCGCGACGGATGTTGCGCAGATCTTCGGGCGGGAGGTCGAAGGGCTTGGGCGTGATGGCCAAGAGGGCCGCCTCATCGACGGAGTCGAGCAAGCTCGGATCGAGGAACTGCGCGGCGTACCTGCGGTAGGTGCCGCTGGTCACGAACAGGTCGAACAGCGCCGGATCGAGGTGGTTGTCGCGCTTCATGAAGCCCATGATCTTCATGGCTTCGCTCAGGCGCTTGGCCGACTTGTAGGGCCGATCCGCGGCGGTGAGCGCCTCGAAGACGTCCGCGATCGCCATCGCGCGAGCGGGGACGGACATGTCACCCGCGTACACGCCCTTGGGGTAGCCGTGACCGTCCATCTTCTCGTGGTGGCCGCCGGCGTACTCGGGGACACGCTGCAGATGCTTCGGGAAGGGCAGCGCCTCGAGCATGCGGATGGTCTCGACCATGTGGCCGTTGATGATCAACCGCTCGTCGTCGGTCAGCGTGCCGCGCGAGATGGTCAGGTTCTCCAGCTCGTTCTCGTCGAGCAGCGGGCGGCTCTCGCCGCCTTCGACGAAGGTGCGCGCGCCGATACGACGGATCCGCTCCTGAGCATCGGGAGGGAGGAACTCACCACCCACGTTGGCCTTCTCGAGGAAAGCCAGCTCGTCGCGCAGCTCGGCGAGCCCACGCTCCAAATCGCTCTGGTCCGAGGTCTCCCCTCGTAGTCGCGCCTCCAGGCTGGCGATGCGCAGATCGCGCTCGAGGATCTCGAAGCGGTGGCGAATGGCCCCCATGCGGTCGAAAATCGTCTCCAGCTTGGTGGCCTTGTCCATGACGTGGACAGGGGTCGTGACCTTGCCGCAGTCGTGCAGCCAAGCGGCGATGCGGAGCTCGTACCACTCGTCGTGGCTGAGCTTGAAATCGGCGAAGGGTCCCACCTCGCTGGCGCACACGGCCTGCATCAGCATCTCGGTGAGCACGGGGACGCGCTCACAGTGACCCCCCGTGTACGGGCTCTTGCTGTCGATGGCCGAGGCGATCAGCTTGATGAAGCTCTCCAGTAGCTCCTTCTGCGCCTCGACCAACAGCTTGTTGTCGAGGGCCAGGCCTGCCTGGGTGGCCAACGCTACGACGATCTCGCGATCTTCGGCCGAGAACGGGACCACCTGGCCGGTGTGCGGATCCTGGGCGTTGAGCAGTTGGAGCACGCCGATCACCGTGTTCTCGCCGTCGATCAGCGGGACGGTGAACAGGCTGCGCGTGCGGTAGCCGCTGCGGGCGTCGAAGCTCTTGGTGCCCGAGAAGTCGAAGCCCTTGGCGTCGTAGGCGTCCGGCACGTGGACCGGCTGGGCGTGGTGGACCGCGTAGCTGGCGACGTTCTTGTGATTCGGCGTCCCATCCGCCAGGAACAAGGGGATGGGCGGGAGCTGTGGCGCCTTGCCCGAGGTGCCACCG
>DATIDO010000171.1:0-7071 GCA_035456245.1 Polyangiaceae bacterium | reverse complement strand
CCCCGAAGATTCGAAAGCTGCCGCTCCCAACGCACAGCTGAGCGGGTCCCAGTGAAAAGCCACCGTCGAATTCGACCGGCTCGGTCAGTGCGACGCGCGAAAGCACCACCCGCGCGAGGCCGCTGACGAAGTAGCGCCCCGGTGCGCCGTCGAGCAACACGGTCGCGTTGGCTTCACTCGTCGCCAAATAGGCGACGTGCACCTTGCCCTCGGTCTCGTGAATCAGATCGATGCTCCCTTCCAGAACATCGAGGCGCGTCCGCTGACCTGCCTCGTGAACGAAAGTCGTCGCCAGGTGCTGGCCACGTTCGCCGGGCTTGCCTTCCTCCAGCTCCAACGAGGTGCTTTTCAACACGCGCCAGGGGATTTGTGAGGGGACCAGCGCAAAGGCGCGCAGACGCTCCTCGATCTGCGCCTCGTCGAGTTCGAAGCTGGCCTCGAGTGCCGCTGCCATTTCCTCACGGGTCACGGCGTCCTGCGTGCGACGCAGCAACACCAGGAACTCTGCCCAACCGAGCTCCTCGATGAGAAAGCGCGTGATGTCGGCTGCACGCAGGTAGGCGTCCAGGCTCCCCACTTCATCGACCTGCTGTGTCCAGGTCTGGCTCAACAGGAGAGCTAGGTTGACGTCCGCCCGTAGGCTGCCGACCGAGAACAGATCGGTGCGATTGTCCCTGTCTCCGCCGAACAACGTGGCCAGCCCCTCGTTGAGAATCCTGGGGCCTCCTCCCAATGCAGCCACGACGGCATGAACCAGCTCGTGGCTTTGCACGGGAGTACCGGCGTAGATGCGGCCCGCATCGAAACAATCGATGGCCACTGGCGCTTCTCGGCCTGGCGCACAGACGTCCGTGAACTCGATGATCTCGGCAGACGACGGGTAGAGATTGTACTCGACGCGCGGCACCGGAACACCGAAGAGCGCGGCCATTTCCTCGAGCTGCTCCAACACTAGCTCGATGTCTGCCTCGTCGGCCGTTGCCTCTCCGTGAGCGACGTAGCGGATGCGCTCGTCGTCACGCAGCACCCGGCCTTGCTGGCCGCAGCCCAGCAGGCCGAGGGCCATAGCGCCGGATGCGAGCGAGCGAAGAATCCCGACCCTAGTCATCGGCTTAGAGTTCGCCGAGCAAGCCGACTTGGATCGGCAAGGCCTCGCAATCGACCTCTGCCGAGACGAGGACACGCGCCGCCTCGACGTCCCGCAGATCGATCCAAGAGTAGGGATAGCCCGAATTCTCATTGGTCTTGTCGGGACCGAGCTTGCCGGCGCCACGCACGTAGCAGGCGTCCTCCGACCAGAGCCCGCCGGCTGTATAGTCGTCGAAGACCTCCCAATCGGACCCGAGGCGACGAAGCACGGTGACGTGGATCAGGGAGCGCTCGCACTCCTCACCGCTCTCGAAGGGCGACCCCAAGATCTGCCGGAAGAGGAAGACCTCCGGGCGATTCAGCGCAGCGACATCGAGTTCGATCACCGCCTGGCCCGAGCACGACGCATTGTCATAGGTCGGGAAATCATGGACGGAACGGGCATCGGCGCCGCCGACCTCGCTCACCGTCCAATCGGGCGTCGCCGACTCTCCGCAGCTCGACGTAGCGTAGCCGCACTCCGGCGCGACATCGCCTCCGCAGGCCAACACGAAGGCCCCACAGGCCAGCACCACAGCCCCGCGGGCCACCATCCAACGCTCTCTACTCGGTCTCACTCTCCCCACCCTTCCGCCGGGCGCATCGCCCAGTCCCCACACATCGGGGCAAGCTAGACCGAGGCGAGCGACGGTGGCAATGCTGCCAGGTTGGATCAGAAGGCTTCCGAAACGCTGAAGTAGAACAGGCCGTCTTCGTTGCCGCGGCCGTAGTCGACGCGCAGGACCAGCCGGTCGTCATCGAAGGCGAGAAAGCGAACGCCCAGGCCGTACGAGGGCAGGACCGTGCCTTCGCCCAGCTTGTCGAGGCCTGCCGCCGTAGTGCCGATGCCTCCCCAGGTCGCCACGCCGAGCTTCCACCAGAAGTACCAGCGCAGCTCCACCTGCGCGGCCATGAACAGGTTGTCGCGGTAGCGGCCGGACGGATAACCGCGGAGATCGGCGCCGCGGCCCACGCCGGGCTTCATGTGCGCGGGCGTGTCGGCTGTGGCGATGGTGAAGTAGCCGCGACTCGCCAGGATGAGGCTCTTGCCGAACCACGAGTGGTAGTAGTTGATGGCCACGTCCATGTTGGCGTGGTTCGACGCTCCGCCGAACGCCTCGGCGAAGAAGATGGAGTTGAGCGGCACGTAGAAGCCGCGCGTGGGGCTGAAGCGGTTGTCGCGCGAGTCGTACGTGGCCACCGCGCCGAAGCCCGAATGCACCATGTTGCTCTCGATGGGCACGAACGTGGGCGCGTCGGGGTTGTCGACCGGAGGGCTGAGGACGGCCTCGTTCCAGAACAGGCGGTAGCGACCGCCCAGGTAGAGGCGGTCCCAGACGCGCCGCATGTACTGGGGCTCGAGCATGAGGCCCGCGCTCGTGAGCGGCAGCGCGTAGCCTTCGAGGTTCTGATCGCCGGTGCCGTAGAAGTCGGAGTTGAACTTGCCGCCGCCGAAGGAGAGCTCCGCGCGGTTGTTGTCGCTGTCCCAGTAGGCTTCCTGCCGCGCGAACAACAAGAAACTATCGTTGGTCGTGTACATGCCGTAGAGGATCGAAGCCCACGGCGGCGAGAGCTTGTCCTTCTTGATGGGCCGGTACGTCACCATGCTCATCACCCCGAGCGCGAAGTCGAACTGCGGGTTGTACTGAGGCACCGGGATCGCCAAGAAGTGCGGGCTCAGGTTCACGCACTGCTTCGACAGAGCGGGATCGCAGCACGGGGCGGGCGGAGCAGCGGGAGGAGCAGCGGGCGTGGTCGGCTGCTCGTCGGCCTTCGGCTTGCAAGGTTCGCAGTTGGGATCCGCGGGATCGCAGCTCGGCGGCGGGACCTGGGGCTTCGTGGTGTCGGGGGCGGCGGCGGCCGCATCGGCCTCGGGCGACTGCGGGGTGAGCTCGGACGCTGCCGGCGCCTTGGGCGGCTGCTGCGCGAAGGCCGTCCCCTCGAGCAGCGTGGTGACGAAGAGAGCCAGAGACGCGCGCCTTCGAAGCGCGCGGCGCAATGCTCCCCACGAGTGCTGGCGCAGGCTCGTGCCGACTCCTTCCCCCATGCCGGGCACGATACCAGCTGCGCCCGACTTTCGACGCAGGGGCGCTCTACGCGCCGTCTGGAGCCTCGGCGACCAGGTAGCGTGCCCGCAGCTCGGCCACCGTGTCGGGCGCCACCGTCAAGGCCTGCTCCACGTCACCGAAGGCCGCACGCGTGTCACGCAAGAAGGCGAGGACGACTTCCGGCGGTGCCTCGCCGAAGGCCGTGAAGATGGCATCGGCATCCGAAGGCCTCTCCTGCCACAGAAAGGCAAAGCGCTCGCGGACCACGGCCAGCCCGGCACTCGTCGCCTCGTAGTCCTCGGCGATGGTGACGTCGTCCACACCGAGGAGCGAGAGCACGAGGGCTGCCACGATGCCCGTGCGATCCTTTCCCGCCCAGCAGCCGAAGACGACGGGGCCCTCGGCGCGAGCGAGCGCATCAATCACCGAAGAAATCTCCGTGCGCAGCCGCGGGAGCGCGCGCGAGTACATCCCGCTCCAGTCCGCCGGCGCAGGCAGGGGCACGGCGCGAAAGGTTGGATCCGCGATGTCGAACGGGTGGCGCTGCCAACCGACGCCGCGCGTCAGCAGCTGCTGGGGTGGCCCGTCCCGCTCGATCTCGAAGTCGGCGCGAAAGTCGATGTACTGCCGAATACCCAACTCCTCACCGAGCCGCTGCGCCGAGGCCTCGTCGAGGTGCGACAGGTGAGCCGTGCGAAACAGCCGCCCCGCAGCGATCCACCCCTCCGCGGCGCGCTTCCCGCCCACATCGCGGAAGTTCACCAACCCGGGCAGCGTAGGAAGCCGACTGGCGTTGCTTGCCCTACGAGTCGGCTCTGCTGCGTCGCCCGACCGAATGCCTCTTTCGGAGCTCATTGTGTCTCGGACGGTAGGCAGGGGGGGTGGTTGGGACAAGGTGGGGGGCCCCTGCCGCTGACGGAACGTTTTCCGCGCCGGCGCTGAAGCTGCTGCGCGGGAACGTCCCCCGCTGATTCATGTTAAGCTAGCCCATGACCGAGGACTCGGAACGAGAAGCCCGCGCCGAACGGCGCAGGTCGACGTACTCCGGTCAGGTCGTGCGTCTGGGCGACCCCAAGCCGGCCCTGTACGACCAAAAGACGCTCCTGGAGCGGTTGGCACTGCAGACCAGTCTAGTGCTGCGACAGGCCGCGTTGAGTGGTCATCCCCCGCGCAAGCTGCCCCGCGCCGAGTGGCCCGGCGAGGTATTCGACATTGGCGAACGAAACCGTCGCGCTCGTTGATGACTTTCGCGAGCTCTTGCTCGTCTTTGCTGACGAGAAGGTAGAGTTCGTGGTCATCGGTGGTTGGGCCATGGCCCTCCACGGACATGGCCGTGGCACCGACGACTTGGACGTGTTCATCAAGGCTACGGCCGAGAATGCCGCGCGAGTCTATCGAGCGCTCACGTCCTTCGGCGCGCCTGTCGCTGCACACGGTGTGACCGCAGAACTCTTCACGCAGACCGGCTATGGCTATCGGATGGGCATCAAACCCCATCTGATCGAGATTCTGACGCAGGTCGATGGAATCGATTTCGACGAAGCCATCGAGGAGTCCCGGACCTTCGAGCTCGAAGGTCGCGCCATCGCATTCATTGGCCGCCGGGCGCTCTTGAAGAACAAGCGAGCTGCAGGTCGCCCCAAGGACTTGGCCGACGTGGATTGGCTCGAACGGCATCCCCCCGCTGGCGAGTAGAGACGCGCGCAGAACTAGTGCTGTGGTGGGGGCCTCTGCGGACGGCGGGACGTTTTCCGCGCCGGCGCGGAAAGTCCTGCGGGGGAGTCCCCCCTGAACTCCCGCCCCGAGCCGAGCCAGGACCGCACCGCTTTCAGCCGAAGGCCTTGGACGAGGGCCGGCCGACGATTCCTTGTGCTAACCTCGACGTATGGAGGTCAGGTTCCACCTTCCCGATGAGCTGGCCACCGAGCTGGCCCGCGACAGCCAAGAGCTATCGCGCGACATGCAGCTGCGCGCCGTCGCTGGCCTGGTTGAGCGCGGCCTCATTTCCTCCGGACGAGCCGCCGAACTGGTCGGCACCTCACGCGCCGAGTTCTTGGACTGGTGTGCGAGCTGGGACATCCCGCTCCACCGCTACACCGAACAGGAACTCTCGGAAGACCTCGCGTTCGCCGGCGTGGAGCACTGACGCTTGCTGCTGTGTCCCGACACGGGCCCTCTCCTGGTGCTTGCGCGCATCGGACGACTGGACCTTCTCGGACCCGACATTGCGCTAGTCGACTCGGTGCTCCACGAATGCACCGTTCGCTCCGACGACGCGGCCCACGCCATCCTCCGACTCGCGGACGTACACGGCACGGTAGCCGCTTTGCACCAAACCACGTTCCCTGCACGGCTCGGCCCAGGAGAGAGCGCCGTGCTCAGCTGGGCTCGAGCTCACGGAACAGACGTCGTCTGCGTATTCGACGACCGCGCCGCTCGTACGGCTGCACGCTCCCTTTCGCTCCGCGTCACGGGCACGCTTGGCCTCTTGATGAAGGCGAAGATCGACGGCCAACTGGACATGCTCCGTCCGTGGCTAGCTCAGGCACTCGGCGCTGGACTCTACCTGGACAAGCCAACCGTGGAGCGAGCGCTCTCTGCGGTTGGCGAGTAGGCGCCAAACAGTCCTGAATCTCGGGCTCCTTCGTTCCGCGCCGGCGCGGAAACTGCTGCGCGCCGGTGACCCACCGCCAGGCGCTCCCCAATCCACGCGCGGACGGGCAACGCAATCGCCTCAGCCCGCGTTGGCACCGATCCGATCTATCGGTACGCTGCCGAGCGATGCGCAAGCTGTCACTCGCTCTGCTGCTCACTTTGCTCGCGCCAGCGTCCGCATCCGCCGCTTACTCGGCAAAGTCGCGTCCTTCGGCCCGTCTGGGACTCAACACGGGCTTCATGGGGGCGTTCACCGAGGTGCACACGGAGATATCCGACAACGGATCGACGGTGCCCTACGACGCGTTCAACGCGGCCGTGATGGGCCCCGTACTCGGCCTCGAGACAGGCGTGCAGCTCAGTCCCGAGTGGGCCATCCTCCTGCGCGCGAACGGGGCCACTCTCTTTCTCGCCTGGCAGTTTGCGGCCTCCGCCAATCTCGAGTGGTCGCCGTCTGCGCGGTGGTCGTTCGCGTCGGGGCTCGGCTGGGAGGCGCAGGTAGCCGAGATCGGCAACATGCGCATCGCGCAGTTCACCAACGGCATGACGATCCCCTTGGTGATCTCCTACCGTTTCCGAGATTCCCAGCAGACGAGCCACTCGTGGCTCGGCCTCGATGTCGCAGCCGGAGCCTACGACAACAGCTACATCGGCGGGTTGGCCTTCACGTCCCACGCCGGGCTGCTCTACGGCTACGCGTGGGACTTGTGAGGGCTCGGGATCTTCAGAGCCGCGCTCTCACGAGGTGAGGTGTTCCGCGCCGGCGCGGGAAGTCATGCGCGCGCCCCGCAGGTGCTGCGAAGGCTTGGCCAGCTATCCGCGTTTGATGAGGCGCACGATGACGAGCAACACAATCGCCCCGACCGTGGCGACGACGATGCTACCGATGAGACCGCCGCCAACTGACGCTCCGAAGGTGCCGAACAGGAACCCGCCAAGAACAGCGCCAATCACACCAACGACGAGATCGCCAACGAGGCCGAACCCGCCGCCCTTCACGAGAACGCCCGCGAGCCAACCAGCCACAGCGCCAACGACGAGAAACAAGAGCATGCTCATTTGGGATCTCCTTTGGGGCGGGCCAAATCGGCCGTCGTAAGCTCAACGTAAGCCCGCGCGCCCGGGAAGACCACCGGGGTGTCGGTCTCTGCTGGTCCGGCCGATTGGGGCCGTGGCGTAGCGATTCGGTGCAGATCGCGGGGTTGCTCGCGGAGCGCGCGCCGGCGCGAGCATCGCGCCC
>DATIDO010000170.1:0-3033 GCA_035456245.1 Polyangiaceae bacterium | reverse complement strand
CAGCGCCGACCGCACCGCCAGGGGTACGCATTGCGTCCTACGATGCGATCCGGGGTCCGGCGGCCGCGGAGAAGCTGGCCCGGCTGATTGCAGCAGGACCTTTTCACGTACACGTCGCCGACACATTCGAACTCGCTCGCGTCGCAGAGGCGCATCGCCGGCTCGAGGCACACTTTCTCGGCAAGCTCCTGCTGAGGCCGAACGCTTCGTCTTCTCTCTAGCGGGATGTGCTCTAGGATCGGCGGGTGGTGGTCGTCGTCTTTCTGGTCGCGGCAGCGCTGCTTTTGGCTTGGGGCTTTCGCCGCTCGGCGCGTTTGTTCGTCGTGGAGCTGAAGGACGGCCGGATCGGCAGCGCGAAGGGGCACCTGCCGCCTCGGCTGCTGTCGGAGCTCGAGGACGTGCTGGTCCGCGCCCGCCTGTCCGAAGTGCGCCTCGAAGGTCTCCCGCGCGGGGGCGCGCCGACCTTCGTCAGTCGTCCGGCTCTGCCCCCGGGCGTGCAGCAACAGCTGCGCAATGTCCTCGGGCAGTTCACGCTCACCCAGATCCGCTCGGCGCCGCCGCGCTGAGTTGGTCGCGGCGCTGAGCTGGTCTTCCGCGCTGAGCAGGGCGGGTGAGGGGCCCGAGCGGGTGCATGGCCGGAGCTCGCCCGGTATGCTCGGGCGATGCAGAAGAAGGTCGCGGCCGTGGAGAAGCAGCCCCGCATCTACGGGATGTCGTTCGCCAGCGTGTACCCGCTCTACGTGCAGAAAGCCGAGCGGAAGGGCCGCACGCAGGCCGAGGTGGACGAGATCATCGGCTGGCTCACCGGCTACCGCGGGGCCAAGCTGAAAAAGGTGCTCGATTCGAAGATCACGTTCGAGGAGTTCTTCGCCAAGGCACCCCGGCTGAACCCGAACGTGGAGCTGATCACGGGCGTCGTGTGCGGCATACGCGTCGAAGACATCGAAGAGCCGCTGATGCAGAAGATCCGCTGGCTCGACAAGCTGATCGACGAGCTGGCCAAGGGCAAGAAGATGGAAGCCATCCTGCGCGGATAGAGCCCATCTCCGGGAAATCATCTTGAGAAGACCCGCCTCCGGACAAACCAGCGCGAGGAAAAGAAGCGGAGGAGGACACGATCGTTCGGTCCCCCCCCGCGACGGGTTTCGCCTTCAGTATTTGCCGATGCCGGCTTGGGCCGGCACGCTGGAGTTCAGGCTGCTCGAACTTTCCAGGCTGTACGAGTAGGGCGGGTTGAAGACACTACCCGTGGCGTCTCGACCGGCGGTCGAGGTGCTGCCGGAGTAGGTGTTGCCGCTCGCTTCGATGGCTCCACCCGCTGCCCAGTGGGGGTAGCGGCTGTTGTAGTAGTGGTTGTTCTCGACCAGGACCTCGGAACCCGTGCCGGAGTTGGCGCAGAAGTACGAGACGCTGTCGTAGTAGTTGTTGTAGATGTGAACGTCGGCGCTGCCGTCCACCTTGGGGTTTCGACCGCCGACGTGGTCGAAGTAGTTGTGGTGGTAGGTGACCTGGGAGTCGGTCACCAGCGTCACGAAGTTGTGCTGACCCCCGCAGACGTACGGATTGGCCCCGTTGATCACGTTGTGCGAGAGCGTGACGGCGCTGGAATTGTAGCGGATGTCGGCGTAACCGTCGCTGATCATCGAGAAGCGGCAGTGATCGATCCAGACGTGGTGCGAGGTGTTGATGGTGAGGGCGTCGCCGGCCTCGATCAGGCTCGGGTTGATCTCCGTGATGGCCAGGTTCTGAACGATGATGTTCGACTTGTTGGCGATGTTGAAGGAAACGCCCTTCAAGGTCGCGCCCGAGCCGACGCCGCGCACGGTCTTGTTCGAGTTCACGTTGATGCGGAAATCGTAGGTCGGCTTGCTGACGGCCTTGCCGGCGGGCACGTCCAGCGTGCCGTTTCCGTCGAAGTCGGCCAGGCTCGTGCAGGTCTGATCACCCACGGGCACGCGCCAGAAGACCTGGCTGGAGCTGCTGCTGCATTTCAGCTCGCAGGCCGTGGTGTTGGTGGCCGCGGTGCGGCAGTCGAGGGTCGTTCCCGAGGGGATCTCCAGTACCCGGGCGGTCGCGTCTTCGAGCTTGCTCTTGAGCGTCGCGCAGCTGGTCACGGTCTCGACCGCGGCGCTGCCACCGCCCGTCGTGGTGGTGAGCCCGCTGCTCGACGTCGCCGCGTACCCGGAGACGACAGGGCGAGAACCACCCGTCGAGCCGCCGCTGCTCGTGCCCACGATCCACTGCTGGTTCGTGCCGCCCTGGTAGGGGTACTGAACAATCAGCGCGCCGTCGGCGGTGCTCCGGCCCGTCACGTCGATGGCCAGGCCGCTCGACTTGGAGGTGATGTAATTGTGGCCGGCGCCGTCGTCGCGGAAGGTCCACTTTTGCCAGGCGCCGCCCGAGCAGCCCCACTGCTGCAGCGCGGTGCTGTTGGCCGTGGAAGCGCCGGGGAGATCGATGCACCTGCCGCTGCCGACGTTGATGAGCTCGTAGTCACCGCTCGCGTCGCGCTGCGCCTTCCACTGCTGGAACGTCGAGCCGCTACAGGTCTGGCTCTGCAGCTGGGCGCCGTTCGCGCTGGAGGCGTCTTTGACGCCGATGCACTGGCCCGCCTGCACGCCCTTCAGCGTGATCAGGGCGCCGCTCGTGGGCCCGCCGGTCGTCCCCGCCGAGTCGTAAGTGGCCTCGGGGAGGGTCCATTTCTGGTTGGCGCCGCCCAGGTAGTCCCATTGCACGATGCGTGCGCCGTTTGCAGTGCTGAACTCGTAGACGTCGAGGGCCAGACCACTGTACTTGCTGAGCACGGCGAACTGGGCGCTTCCCTGGTCCGACACGTTCCACTTCTGGTAGTCGGCGCCACTGCACGACCACTGCTGGATGTTGGTGCCGAGAGCGGTGGAGCCACCGGTGAGATCCATGCACTTGCCGCTGCCGACGTTCACCAGCTCCGAGTAGCCGGCGGCGTCTTTGACTACCTTCCACTGCTGGAACGCCGAACCGTTGCAGGTCTGACTCTGGATGAGGGCGGCGTTC
>DATIDO010000169.1:0-2779 GCA_035456245.1 Polyangiaceae bacterium | reverse complement strand
GGTGGATGGGGCACAGGCCGTCGACCTGCAGGACAATCAGCCCTGGCATTCCAGCGGCACCTGGCCGGCCTCGGTCAGCACCGTGCGCATCGGCTCGATTGGTCTGAACGGCGGCGGCGCGGACGTCTACATCGACGATCTGGCGATCGGCCCCGCGCGCATCCCCTGCGAGTGAGCCGAGTTCGGCTGGTCCCCTGCGTGCGACGGAGTGCGCAGGGGGACGACGGCCGTGGCGAGCAGGCTGCAGGGTGAGCCCACGTCGAGACCCAGCCGTAGCCATTGGCTGCGTTCGATGCGGAGAGTGTAGCTGCGCGTCTCGTCGAAACAGCCGATCAGCAGCTCGTTCGGTCCCGCGTCACTCACCGTCTGCACGCGGACGGCGAAGCAGCGGGCCGCCGACGACTCGACGGGCTCCCGGGTGAGCAACAGCTGATCGGAGCGCACCCAACTGCGCTGCTGCCCCTCGATCAGCAGGATGCCCTCGGTGCCGAGCGAACTCTGCAGCTCGCCGCGGCTGGCGAGCACTCCGGGCTCTCCTCTCGTCACCAGCCGGCCGCCATCCAATACCCAGAGCTCGTCTGCCAAGCAGAGCGCGTCCTCCGGCGAGTGGGTGACGACGATCCGCGGGATGTTCCAGGGAGCGGCCAGCTCCACGATCTCGGTATGGAGCTGCGAGCGAGCGGCGGGCTCCAGGCCCGTCAGTGGTTCGTCCAGCAAGAGCAGCTCGGGTTGGGTGAGCAGCGCGCGGCCGAGCGCGACGCGGCGTCGTTGGCCACCGGAGAGACGATGGGGCCGGCGGTCGAGCCAGGCGCCGAGGCCCAAACGCTCGACGACCTCGTCGTAGCCGATGCGGCGAGTGCCCGCGGGAGCGAAGCGGAGAGCCAGACGTAGGTTCGCGGCTACGCTCAGGTGAGGCAGGAGCGCGTCCTCCTGGAAGACGAAGCCGATCGGCCGGTGCTCGGGCGGGCGGACGAGGCCGGCGCCGTCGTCGTGCCAAGCCTTGCCATCGAAGCGCACCACGCCGCGGCAGCCCGGTTCGAGTCCTGCCAAGCAGCGCAGCAGCGTCGTCTTGCCCGAGCCGGACGCACCCACCACACCCAAAGCGCCGGCGCCCGACCAACTGCAGTCCAACTGCAGCGAGAAGCCACCGGGGCGCCAGAGCTCGAGGCCGAGCTGCAGGCGCGGGTTCGTCGGGAACGACTCGCTGCGCGGTGTGCTGGTCGGCGTGATCCACTCGTCGAGCGGAGGCAGTGAGGGCTCAGTCATGCCGGCGCCTCGATTCGAAGGCCCAGAGCAGGACGAGGCCGGCGAGGGAGAGTCCGATCAGAATGGCGGCCAGCGCGTGCGCGCGCCCGTAGTCGAGCGCCTCGACGCGCTCGTACAGCGCGATGGACAGCACGCGCGTCTGGCCGGGTACGTTGCCGCCGAGCATCAGCACCACTCCGAACTCACCGAGCGTGTGCGTGAAGGCGAGCACCAGGCCGGTGGTGAAGCCGTGTCGTGAGAGGGGCAAGGCGACCCAGAAGAACCGCGCCCAAGGGCCCATGCGCAACGTGGCCGCGGCCTCCAGATAGAGGCGGCCTACGCCCCGAAAGGCCGCGATCAATGGCTGCACGACGAAAGGAAGCGTACCGATCGAGGAGGCGACGACGAGGCCGGCGAAGCTGAAAACGAGCGGTTCCACGCCGAGCCAGGCCAGGCTTTGGCCGCCCCAGCCGCGCGGGCCGAAGAAGCCGAGCAGGTAGAAGCCCAGCACCGTCGGTGGGATGGCGAGCGGGAGCAGTGTGCAGGCGCTGACGATGCTGCGTCCGCGCGAGTGACCGCTAGCGAGCCAGTAGGCGAGCGGCGTGCCGAGCGCGAAGGTCCAGAGGATGGTCCAGAGCGCGAGGCGCAAGGTGAGCGCGAGAGCGCGCAGATCGGACGGATCGACGGTCACGGTGCGGGCTGGGGGCAGCGGTAGCCGAAACTCTCGAGCGAACGACAGGTCCCAGGAGCAGCGAGCAAGCGAGCGAAAGCACGCGCCGCCTTCGGCTGCGGAGTGCGCGCGACGACGGCGGTGCCCTGTTGAATCGCTTCGTACTCACCGGCAGGAACCAGCCAACGCGAACCGCCGGCGGGGTGCTCGGGATCGAGCAGCTGCGAGAGCGCCACGAAGCCGAGCTCCGCGCTCTCCGTTTCCACGAACTGGAAGGCTTGGGCCACGTTCTCCCCGAGCACGATGCTCGGCTCGAGCGTGGCCCACAGCTTGCGGTGTTCGAGCAGCTGTTGCGCGGCGCGTCCGTACGGCGCGAGCTGCGGGTTGGCGAGCGCCAGGTGTCGGAAGCTTCCGCTCTTCAGCACGTCGCCCTGCGCGTCGACGTAGCCGGGCTTTTTGCTCCACAGCACCAGCGTGCCGATGGCGTAGGTGAACGGCTTTTCCACCAGGCCGTCCTTCGCCAGCTGGTGAGGAGCTTCCGTATCCGCCGCCAAGAACACGTCGAACGGGGCGCCGCTGCGGATCTGTGCGGCGAGCTTACCGGTGGAGCCCGACACCACCTCCACGCGCTGACCGCTCGACTTCTCGTACTGCCGAGCGATGGGCCCCACGGCCACGGTGAAGTTCGCGGCTACGGCCAGACGCAAGACCTGCGGAGCGGGCTGGGGTTCGGCGCCGCTGGATGCTGGTTGGATGAGCAGCGCGAGGACGACGAGGAGGTGCGCGCTGGAACGGAGCATGGACCTCAAGTTCGCCGAACCGGGAGCCTCCGTCCAGCCCCGGGAGCGCCGGGTCGGCGCTCGA
>DATIDO010000168.1:0-6397 GCA_035456245.1 Polyangiaceae bacterium | reverse complement strand
AGATACCGCGCGAAGATGCCCAGCGATCCAGGCGATCACGCAGCACACGCACGCCCGTGAGGCTGGCGGTCGAGCCGGGGTGAGTCGCGCGGCAGGTGTTCGCGCCTCCGGTCGGGCTGCTGGCGCAGGTGAGGCCGCAGGCGGCCAGATTCGTCGAGCCACAGCAATCGGCCGTGGTCGAGCAACGGCAGAAGCCGCCGGTGCAGGTGGTGCCCGTGGGGCAGGAAGCGTCGTCCGAACAGGTCACGCCCTGATGGATCGGATCGACGTAGGCGCCACCGGCGCTGCCCGTCGGGCAGGCCGTCTCGCCGTAGGCGTTGCTGTTGACCACGATCTCGGTGTTCTGATCACCGTCGATGTCGGCGACCAGCGGCGACTCGTACCAGGTGGCGCTGGTTCGATAGGAAGAGAACACCACCTTGCCGTCCGTACCCGAGTAGACGCGCAGGAAGCATTCGTCGGCGTAGACGACCTCGGCCTTCCCATCCCCGTCGAAGTCGAAGATGGTCGCGCCGGTCTGCGCGCTGGAAGCGTCCTGTGACGGCTGAGACCAGCGGATCTTGCTGCCCGCGTTCTCGCAGCCGCTGGTGCAGTTCAGATCGAACACACGCAGGCGCGTCTTGCCGGCGATGGCGAACTCGGGGAAGCCGTCGGCGTCGAAGTCACCGATCACGGGCGGGCCGCCGCGATCGCCGGTGGCCACGCTCAGCACCTGGTCGTTCTCGAGCGTGCGGACGCTGACGGCGCCCGTCTCGTCGTTCACCGCCACAATCTCGGCTCGCCCGTCGAGCACGGTCGAGTTGAAGCTGCCGCTCACCATCGAGCCGAAATCGGCCACGGCAAAGTGCGAGCCGCTGCCGGTCAGGCGCTTGTCCCAGGCGGCGTCCACCCAGCTGCTGCCGTTCCACTCGCTGACCGTGATGGCGCCCGAGCGATCGGCGATCAGCTCGACCTTGCCGTCGTCATCGACGTCGGCGGCCACGGCGATCAGGCCGTTCCAGGGCTCGGGGATGGTGCTGCCGGTGAACAGTGGCGTGCCGTCGAAGTCCCAGACCTCACCAGCTACGAGCACTTCGCTCTTGCCGTCGTTGTCGAGATCGTGGAGCGAGGGGCCCGCCCAGTCCTGCGTGCGAGTGGTGCCGATGTTGGCCACCCACGACTCGACGTAGGTGCTGCCATTCCATTTCAGCGCGATGAGCTTCTTGCTCTCGCCGCGTACCACGATCTCCGGCACGCCATCGTCGTCCAAGTCGCCGATGGCCGGAGTGGCCAGGGCGCTCATGTACTGGTGCTGAATCGAGTCGACCAGCTTGCAGTCCTGGCCACGCAGGATGCGCAATACGCCGGGCGCCGTGTTGCTGGGCGTGCTCGAGCCGGCCGCAGTCAGCACGACGAGCTCGCCGGAGACGCCGTTGTCGTAGGGCAAATTGGCTACGAGCGGTGTCGTGAGTACGTGCTTGGAGGCGGGCTGCACTTCGCTGGCGCTCGGACCCGACCACTCGCACTGCACGCTGGGCGCGAACTCACCCACGACCAGATCCGAGCTGCACTCGATGCCGGGAGGCACGTTGGCAGGGATGCAGACGCCTTCAGCGGGCGCGTCGGGTCGACAGTCGCCGACGCAACAGTAGGAGTCGCCTTGGCAGTCGGCCTGCTCCGAACAAGTGCCCTTGATCAGGCCGCAGTAGTGGTCGACGTTGCAGATGAACTGCGCGGGATCGGTACAGCCTTCGACCGCGTCACAGCACTCGGTCGGCGTGTCGCAGGGGATGGGGGGCGGATCCTCGAGGACGCCGCCGGGAGGCGCGGGAGGTGCGCCACCTTGGGCTACGTCGGTGCCGGCGTCGTCGCCGAAGGTGCCGTCGTCCAAGGGGATGCCGTCGGTGCCGGCGTCGTCCGAACCGGTGTCGTCGGGGCCGGGCGAGTCGCTGTCGGCAGGCGAGCCGGCCGAGCAGGCCCACACCGTGGAGAAGGAAAGAAGGGAGACCGATGCCCAAGTTCGGAAGGTCATTTAACCAACATTGGATAACCGAACTGGGGGGCCGAATGGTGGGAAATGGGCGGGCGGCGAGCTGGTGCCCGCAGATCTGGGGGAGATTGTAGGTGTTTGTGGGGGATTTGGCTGGACCGGGGGTGTTCGAAATCAACCTGGGAGGGGTGTCCCAAATCAACCTGGGAGGGGTTACCCGGAGGGGTCACCCGGGGCTCCCCCATCAACCTGGGAGAGGGGGCCGCCCATCAACATGGGACGGGGGCTGCATCAACCTGGGAGAGGGGGCTGGGAGGTCGTTTCTGTTGAATCGGGCCCCCCCCTGGGCCAAAAGCCCCGCGTGGCTGCCTTCCGACACGTCCGCGGCGCGTCCGCGCTCTCTGCCTTCCGAACCGAAAAGCGCCTGGCCGCCCTGCAGACGCTCGTCCCCGAGGTGACCGGGCTCGGCAGCGAGTGGGCCTACTTCGCCACTGCGCGCGCGTCCCTGGACGTTCGCGACGAGCAGGTGCTCGCTCGGCTCCTGGACGATGGCCACAAAGCGTCCGCCGTGCCTGCCGGCCAACTGGTCTTGGTGGTGCCGCGCTTCGGTACCATTTCACCGTGGAGCTCGAAGGCGACCGAGATCGCCTGGGCCGCCGGACTGGCCGCCGTCCAGCGCCTCGAGCGCGGCATCGCCTACTACGTCCAAGCCTCACGTCCCCTGTCGGCGGACGAGCTGAGCAGCGCAGCTCGAGCCCTGCACGACCGCATGACCGAGTCGGTCGCCTACCAGCTGGAAGCTGCTCATGGCCTGTTCCGCGACGAGGCGCCGCGCCCGCTCGCGCGCGTGCCGATGGCATTCGAAGGCCGTTTGGCGCTGGCACGGGCCAACCAAGAGCTGGGATTGGCGCTCGCCGAGGACGAGATCGACTACCTGTTCGCTGCCTTCACCGAGCTGGATCGCGATCCGAGCGACGTGGAGCTGATGATGTTCGCGCAGGCCAACAGCGAGCATTGCCGCCACAAGATCTTCAAGGCCGACTGGGTGATCGACGGTGAGGCCCCAGGCCTCTCGCTGTTCCAGATGATCCAGAACACCTTCAGCATCACGCCCGAGTACGTGCTCTCGGCCTACAGCGACAACGCCGCGGTGATGGAAGGCTACGAGGCTGCGCGCTTCTTTCCCCAGCCGGGCGCAGGCGCCGCCTACGAGACCTTCGTCGAGCCGGCTCACGTGCTGATGAAGGTGGAGACGCACAATCACCCGACCGCCATCTCGCCGCACCCGGGTGCATCGACGGGCTCCGGCGGCGAGATCCGCGACGAAGGCGCCACTGGCCGCGGCTCCAAGCCGAAGGCGGGCCTGACCGGCTTCTCCGTCTCGAACCTGCGAATTCCGGGCTTCGAGCAGCCGTGGGAGCACGACTCGATCGGCAAGCCGGAGCGCATCGTCACCGCGCTCGACATCATGATCGATGGCCCGCTCGGTGGAGCTGCCTTCAACAACGAGTTCGGCCGACCGGCGCTCACCGGCTACTTCCGAACCTTCGAGCAGCGCGTGCCCGGAGATGCTTCGAGCAGCTCGGCCGTGCGCGGCTACCACAAGCCGATCATGCTCGCGGGCGGCCTGGGCAACGTGCGCCCGGAACTGACGCTGAAGACTCCATTTCCCGCCGGCACCTCGATCGTCGTGCTGGGTGGTCCCGCCATGCTGATCGGGCTCGGCGGCGGCGCCGCCTCTTCGATGGCGACCGGTGCCTCCTCGGCCGACTTGGATTTCGCTTCCGTGCAGCGCGACAACCCCGAGATGGAGCGCCGCTGCCAAGAGGTCATCGACCGCTGCAACGCGCTGGGGACCGCTACCCCCATCCTCAGTATCCACGACGTGGGCGCGGGCGGGCTCTCCAACGCCCTTCCCGAGCTGGTGAACGACGCGGGCGTGGGCGGACACTTCGAGCTGCGCAAGGTCCCGTCGGTCGAGCCGGGCATGTCACCGCTCGAGATCTGGTGCAACGAGGCTCAGGAGCGCTACGTGCTGGCGCTCGACACCAGCAAGCTGGGCGTCTTCGAGGAGATCTGTCGTCGCGAGCGCTGCCCGTACGCCGTGGTCGGCACCGCGACCGTGGACCGGAACCTCGTGCTGGACGACTCGCAGCTCGGCGATCAGCCGATCGACATGCCGCTCTCGGTATTGCTCGGCAAGCCGCCCAAGATGACCCGTGACGTGCGCAGCGTGGCCTCGCCACGTCAGCCGCTCGATCCGGCTCGTCTGTCGCTGCGCGACGCGGCCTACCGCCTGCTGCGGCTGCCGACGGTCGCGGACAAGTCCTTCTTGATCACCATCGGCGACCGAACCGTCACCGGCTTGGTGCATCGCGATCAGTTCGTGGGTCCGTGGCAGGTCGCCGTGGCCGATGTCGCCGTCACGATGGGCGACTACGTGGGCTACGCCGGCGAGGCCATGGCCGTCGGTGAGCGCACGCCGCTGGCCGTGCTCGATTCGGCTGCTTCGGCGCGCGTGGCGGTGGGCGAGGCGCTCACCAACCTGGCCGCCGCCCCGGTGGAAGAGCTGAAGCGAGTGAAGTTGTCGGCCAATTGGATGGCCGCCGCCGGCGCTCCGGGTGAAGACGCCAAGCTGTACGAGGCCGTGCGCGCGGTCGGCATGGAGCTCTGCCCGGCGCTGGGCCTGACGATTCCGGTCGGCAAGGACAGCATGTCCATGCGCACCGTCTGGGACGCCGGGCAGAAGAGCGTGGTGTCGCCCATCTCGCTCATCGTCACGGCTTTCGCCCGTGTGCCCGACGTGCGCGGCACGCTCACTCCCCAGCTGCGCACGGACGTCGGCGAGACGGCGCTCGTGCTGGTCGATCTGGGGCGCGGCAAGAACCGCTTGGGTATGTCGGCCTTCTCGCTGGTCAGCGAGCAGGTGGGCGAGCAGGTCCCCGACGTCGACTCGCCCGCCGAGCTGCGTGGCTTCTTCGACACGGTGCAGGCCCAACGCGGCTCGATCGTCGCCTACCACGACCGCTCGGACGGCGGCCTGTTCGCGACCTTGGCGGAGATGAGCTTCGCCGGGCGCGTGGGCGTGGAACTGGAGCTGGACGCGCTGGTCGGGGACGCCACGTCGGCGGCCGAGCAGGCCGGCGCGCTGTTTGCCGAGGAGCTGGGAGCCCTGCTCCAGGTTCGTTCGGCCGACGTGGCGGGGCTGCTCGATGCGTTCGGGCAGGCCGGCCTGGCGGGCGCCGTGCACGTGGTCGGTCGGCTGCGCAGCGACGACCGGCTGGTGGTGCGTTCGGCCGGCCAGATCGTGCTCGACGAGGCTCGCGTCGAGCTGCGTCGAGCTTGGTCGGAGACCAGCTATCGCATGCGCGCGCTGCGTGACAACCCGACGCGCGCACGCGAGGAGTTCGATGCGCTGCTCGACGCCGAAGACCCCGGCATCTCTCCGTCGCTGCCCTTCGATCCGAACGAGTCACTGGCGAGCGCTTGGATCGAGTCGGCCAGTGAGCGACCCCGGGTCGCCATCCTCCGCGAGCAGGGCGTCAACGGTCAGATCGAGATGGCCGCGGCCTTCCACCGTGCGGGCTTCGCCGCGCACGACGTGCACATGAGCGATCTGATGAGCGGTACGGTGTCGCTCGAGGACTTCCGTGGGCTCGCGGCCTGCGGCGGCTTTTCCTACGGTGACGTGCTGGGCGCTGGCCTCGGTTGGGCTCGCTCGGCGCTGTTCCACGCGCCCACGCGCGAGGCGTTCGAGGCGTTCTTCCGTCGCTCGAACACCTTCGCCCTGGGCATCTGCAATGGCTGCCAGATGATGGCAGGGCTGAAGGACATCATCCCGGGCGCGAGCCGCTGGCCGCGTTTCGTGAAGAACGAGAGCGAGCAGTTCGAAGCGCGCGTGGCGCAGGTCGAGATTGTCGAGAGCCCGTCGGTGCTCTTGCGCGGTTTGGTCGGCGCGCGCATCCCGGTCGCCGTGGCGCACGGCGAGGGCCGAGCCGTGTTTGCCTCGGACGAAGATCGCCGAGGTGCTCGCATCGCGGCTCGCTGGGTCGATGGTCGCGGGCGCGTTGCCTCGGCTTACCCGGCGAACCCGAATGGCTCGCCCGATGGCATCACGGGGCTCACCAGCGAAGACGGCAGGGTGACCATTCTCATGCCCCACCCGGAGCGTGTTTTCCGCTCGGTGCAGAACAGTTGGGCGCCGCCCAATTGGGGCGAGCGAGGGCCGTGGCTGCGCATGTTCGAGAGCGCCCGCGCCTTCGTCGGTTGATTCGCGCCTTCGTCGGTTGAGCTGGCCAGTGGGGGGGCCGGTCCGCGAGCATTTCGCCCGCTCCTCGGGGGTACTTCCGGCCATTTCGGACGATTGTCGCTGCCGTGGAAGCGCTTGACCGGTTTGGGCTAGCCAGCTAGGCCTGGGCCATGCGCCTG
>DATIDO010000167.1:0-12838 GCA_035456245.1 Polyangiaceae bacterium | reverse complement strand
TGATCGTCGACGAGGCGTCGATGATCGACGTGGCGTTGATGGCCGATCTGTTGGAGGCGACGCCCAGCGCAGCTCGCGTGGTTTTGGTGGGCGACGCCGATCAGCTGCCGAGCGTGGGGCCGGGTGCCGTCCTGCACGATTTGATTGCCAGCGCGGTCGTGCCGGTATCCCGGCTCGAGGTGATCTTTCGCCAGTCCGAGCAGAGCGGCATCGTCCGCAACTCACACCGCATCTTGCACGGCGAGGAGCCGATCGGGGCGACCGAGGCCGACGGGGATTTCTTCATCGTCTCCTGCTCGACGCCCGAGAAGGCTGCATCCGTGGTGACGGAGCTGGTGACGACGCGCATCCCGCGGCGCTTCGGCCTCGATCCGCTGCGCCAGGTTCAGGTGCTCACGCCCATGCACCGCGGAGCAGTCGGGACCCAGGCGCTCAACGCGCGCTTCCAGGAGCTGCTGAACGCCGAGGGACGGGGGCTGTCGGTGGGCGAGGGGCAGCTGCGCATGGGCGACAAGGTCATGCAGCGCAAGAACGACTACGACAAGGAGGTCTTCAACGGCGACCTCGGCGAGGTCATTGGCTGCGACGTCTTCGCCGGCTCGCTCACCGTGGCGTTCGACGCCGAAGAAGGAACGCGCAACGTCGTCTACCAACGCGCCGAGCTCAGCCAGCTTTCGCTGGCCTATGCCATGACCATCCACAAGAGTCAGGGGAGCGAGTACCCGGCCGTGGTGGTGCCGATGCTCTCGCAGCACTACGTCATGCTGTCGCGCAACCTGCTGTACACCGCCGTCACCCGGGCCAAGCGCTTGTGCGTGCTGGTGGTCGACTCACGTGCGCTCGCCTTGGCCCTCTCCGAGACGCGCAAAGAAGAGCGCACGACCGGACTGGCCCAGCGGCTCCGCGCCGAGCTGGCTCCGTCCGCTGCTCCGTCGGCAGCGCCGTAAGCAGGATCGTTCCCAGAAATGTAAAAAGCGCAGGATCCGAAGGGGATCCTGCGCTCGAGAGGGCGGCACGAAGCCGGAGGACCGGCCTCGCGCACGATGGCGTCAGTTGATCGTGAAGCCCTTGGCCACCGTGACCGGTGAGCCGCTGAATGCCGGCACCTTGGCGCGACGGAAGGTCGAAGCGATGCAGCCACCGACGGAAGTGCCGCCGAAGGGGCCGCTGACGACGTTGGCCGACGTAACGCGACCGCTGGGCGCGAACGTGACCTCGACCTTGCCGGCGCCGGTGGGGCCACCAGCCTGAGCGCAAGCTGCCGTGTTGGCGGCTGCAGCCGAGAGGGCTGCCTTGGCAGCTGCCGTGTCGAAGGCTGCGCCACCCGCGGGGGCTGCAGGAGCAGCGGGCGCTGCGGGTGCTGCAGGGGTGGTGCTCGTCGTGGAGCTACCGGCCGGCTTGTCGCCGCCGGCCTTGGCCTCGGCAGTCTTGGCTTCGGCCGCCTTGGCGTCTTCGGCCGCCTTGTCGGCTGCGGCCTTGTCGGCTGCCGCGCGATCCGAAGATGCCTTGTCGGCTGCGGCCTTCTCCGCAGCCACCTTGGCCTCGGCTTCCTTCACCTTGGCCTCGGCCTCCTTCAGCTTGGCGTCGAGTGCCGCCTTCTCGGCGTCGGAAGCCGAGAGCGCGGCCGCGGCTGCGGCGTCTTCCTTCTTGTCGCCCATGGCGAAGAAGATGCCGGCGATGATCGCCACGACGGCCACGCCGCCGCCGATGATCAGGCCCATCTTGTTGCTCTTGCCCGACTCGACTGCGACTGGCGCGGCCACTGCAGAGCGTGCGCCGACGGGAGCCGGAGGCGGATCCTTGGCCGGCGCCGTCAGCAGATCGAGGCCGCCGCCCAGCATGCCGCCTCCACCGAGACCGCCACCGAGGCCACCACCACCGAAGCCACCGCCGCCGCCCAGACCCGGGCCGAAGATGTCGGCTGCGTCCGTCTTCTCGTCCTTGCCCGGCTCGTTCGTCTTGAGCGCGTCGAGCGAGAACAACACCGAGCTCTCGTTGCGTGCGCCGGTCGCGGGCGCGGCCTTTGCTGCTGCAGCCAGGCCAGCAGGCGCGGCAGGCTCCTTGGTACCGAAGTCGGCGCCACCGAACAGATCGTCCGTGCCACCCTTGGCCGGAGCTCGCTTGCTCGAGGTGACGACGTCGTCTTCCTTCGCCTTGGCGGGAATGGCCTTGAGCCGCAGCTTCAGCTCGGGCACCTCCAAGATCGGCTTCCAGTCCTCCAGGCCGTCCTTCCAGACGTATGCATCCTGGGTGACGATGCCGTCCTTCCATCCCTGGACGAGTTCGTCGGTCGTCATCTCGCGCGAGTCGTCGTCACTCAGGTTGACGGACCACGCGTTCTTCTTCACCGGCTTGCGCTCGGGCGGCTTCTTGGCTGCGTCGCCGGCGTCGCCCGCGTCCAGATCGGCCACCTCGCCGGCGCCTTCACCGGTGTCGGTTCCGCCGGAGCCGTCGACGAGAATGCTGGCCTTGCAATTCTTGCAGCGGACCTTGACGCGTCGGCCGCCGATCTTTTCGTCGGCGATGGTGTACTTGGCTCCGCAGGAAGTGCAGGTGATCTTCATGTCGTTTCTCTGGCGGTCGCTTCACGCCGCCGGGGCCAACCTTATCAAGAACTTGGGGGAGAGGACCAATACTCAGTTGAGGCGCACGAGGCGCGCGCCATCCTCTCCGCAAAAGGTCGTGTCCTGCATGTAGGTGCGAGCGCAGACCGGGCACACCTTGGTCAGCGCAGGCGCGACCTGGCCTGGCTCCAGCCGCCCGTCCGAGCTGCTCGTTGCGCTCGTTTGCGTGGGGGCCTGCACGGCCTCGGCTGGGGTGGGTGCCTCCTGCACGGGCGTCGCGCTCGGGGACGCGAGCGATGAAGTGTTGCGAACGGGCGACGGCGGTTCACTAAGTGCGGTCCGGACGCGGCGGAGCCCCACCCATAGTGCGACGCCCAGAAGGAGCGCGGTCGCACCCAGACCGACGCCCAGCCAACGGCGGTGGCCGTCGGCATCGAACTCCTGGTCTTGCTCGATGGCGACCACGTTGCTGACCGGCATGGACGCAGGCTCGAGGGATTCCCCGCCGGCCTCGTAGCCACCCCCCGCCAACAGACGCTCGTATTCCGCGGCCGAGACCACGCGGGCCACCACCTCGACTCGCTGACCGAGCCCGACCATCTCCAACGTGACCTGCCCACTCGGCGCGGCGCTTCCGATCCGGAGCAGCCCCGTCTGGTCCACCTTGCCCAGCTCCGCCCCGGCGCTCACGCGCCAGCTGGCGGCGAGCTGAACCCGGCAGCCATGGGCGTCCTGGGCCTCGACCCGAAAGCGAAAGGACTCCCCAGCCCGCATCAGCTTGGCTCGCGGGCTCACGGTCACGCGAGTGGCAGCCCCGGGCTTGCTGCACGAGCCGCTCGATGGGGGACGGGATGGGGGCGCAGGCCGATTCGGTTCGCTCGGTGCCGAGCTGGCCGGGACGGGGCCCGAGCTGGCCGCAGCGGCCGGGCTCGTCGTGTTCGGCGACGTGGGGGCAGAGGGGGCAGTCGGCTCGACGACGCGGGTGAGGACTCGAGTGCGACGCACGCTGGCGGTGCAGTTGGCTTGCCCCGTGACGAGCTGGTAGCGGCCGGTTTCGTCGAAGTAGAGCGAATCACCTCGTAGGGTCCAGCTGGTCACCAGGGTGGCTTGGCGCGGATCACCGGGCGGCATCCCACAGGTCGTGCGTATCGTGCCGCCCCCGACGGTGTGACTCTTCACCTGCAGGCCGGGCAGGCGCTCCCAGCACTGTGAGCTCGAGTAATTGCGCCCCAAGCCGCTCAGTGAAAAGTCCTGACCCGTGGGGTTGAGCGTGACGGTGCCCCCGCCCTCGCCACCCCCGCTCGGGCGGGGCCCGCAGGCCTCGCTCCACTCACCCACGGCCCAGCTCACACGCAGTGGATCCGCTCGCCACGTGCCATCCAGCCCTTGGGCTGCGGCAGGACTCGTGACGAGCAGGAGGCCGAGCGCGCCGAGCCCATGACGAGCGAGCCGGCCGAGCCAATGAGGGGCGAGCATGCTTCGACGCAACACTACTGGGGTCGTGGATTCACTCCAATCGTCCCTCCCAGCTGGTGTGGCGAACTCGATCCAGCTGAACCGGATTCAGCGCCGATGTGTGGTCGGGTCGTGAGGCGTAGGCCTAGGAGCGCGGCGAATGTGCTGCGGTTGGATTTCCGAAAAGGGACGGTTCCCCGAGCCTACTTTCGCAGCGCGCGCGGATCTCCATGGAATTGACAGTATTTTTTGGCGGGTGATAGCGTCGCAACCGAGGTTCGAGTCAGGGAAGCGGGTGAAGGTAGAGGGTTCCCGTTGGGGCCCAGACTAGCTTCGCCGGGGCTACCGCCCGGGGGCGGTCTCCAGACAGGGAATGATGAAGACGAAGCGAAATAGCCTCCGGGGCGGGTTGGTGGCAGGTCTTGCCGGAACGCTCGCGCTACTCGGCGCGGCTCCCGCAGCAGCTCAGACGCTGGTCCCCGAGGGGCAGGGTATGGATACCCACCTCTTCCGCGGCGCCGTCGACTCGAAGGGCTTCTTCTACGTGAACGGCACCGACATCATCGGCGCCAACCAGTTCAGCTTCGGCATGGTGCTCGACTGGGGTCACACCCTGATGCGCGCCAACGAGGCGGCGGTCGGGACCGACGCGCTCGTCGGTGACTCGTTCCAGGGCACCATCAGCGCGAACTACGGTCTGTTCAACTTCATGGTGGTGGGCGTCAGCGTGCCCATCAACATCATGATCGGTGACGCGACCACGGGCATTGGTCCGGCCGGCGCTTTGTACAACACCGACCAGCTGAACTCGCAGAAGCTGCAGACCATCGTCCCGCACTTGAAGTTCCGGCTGCTGCGTGTGCAGGACGGTCTCGGCCTGGCCATCGTGGCGCAGGCGGGCGGCCCGATCGGCGGCGCTGAAAGGGACATGGGCGCTGATCCGGGCTTTTGGTACTGGCCGCGCATCGTCGCCGAGAAGCGCTTCGGCGAAAAAGACGAGTTCAAGATCGCGCTCGACACTGGCTATCGCGGTCACACCGGCAACAACCCGTCGTTCGCGGCAGGGCAGCTGGCCGAAGGCGAGCTGACCTATGGCGATCTGGTGACGTACGGCTTGGGCCTGTCGTACCGCGCGCTGCCCAGCTTGGACCTGGTGCTCGAGAACTACGGTTCGATCCTGTATTCCGACAACACCGCCGGCAATCAGCGGCTCTCCTCCGAGTTCCTCGGCGGCGCCAAGCTGTTCATCGAACAGAACAGCTACCTGATGGCGGCCGGTGGTAGCCGCGCTTTCTTCACCGGTTTCGAAGCGTCCGACGTGCGCGTCGTGCTCGGCTTCGTCTACGAGCCCTCGATCGGTGACCGGGACGGTGACGGCTACCCCGACGACCAGGACGAGTGCCCGGACGATCCGGAGGATTTCGACAAGTTCCAGGACGCCGACGGCTGTCCCGAGCCGGACAACGACAATGACGGCATCCTCGACAAGAACGATCGCTGCCCGAACATCCCCGAGGACATCGACGGCGACGAGGACAAGGACGGCTGCCCCGAGGGTGCCAAGCGCCCCGATCGCGACGGTGACGGCATCCCCGACGACATCGACAAGTGCCCCGACGATCCGGAAGACAAGGATGGCTTCGAGGACACCGACGGCTGCCCCGAGCTCGACAACGACAAGGACGGCATCCCGGACAAGAAGGATCAGTGCCCGAACAACGCCGAGGACTTCGACAAGTTCGAGGACGAGGACGGTTGCCCGGAGCCCGACAACGATCTCGACCGCATCCCGGACAAGGAAGACAAGTGCCCGACGGAGCCCGAGATGTACAACGGCTTCCAGGACGAGGACGGCTGCCCCGACAAGGGCAAGGTCATCATCGACGGTAGCGACATCATCATTCTGGAGAAGATCCAGTTCGCCACCGGTAGCGCCAAGATCCTCCCGGCGTCCTTCGCCATCGTCGACGCCGTGGCGGCGACGCTGAAGGGTCACCCGGAGTTCCTCGCACTCGAAATCGCCGGTCACGCCGACGAACGAGGCGCGGACGAGATGAACCTCGACCTCACGCAGAAACGTGCTGCTTCGGTCCGCGAGGCGCTCTTGCAGCGCGGCGTGGAAGCGGGCCGGTTGGTGTCGCAGGGCTACGGCGAATACTGCCCGCTCGACGATCGCAGCATGCCGGCGGCCTGGGACAAGAATCGCCGCGTGGACTTCAAGGTGGTCAAGACCGCCGACGGTCCGACCGGCGTGAAGCGTGGCTGCGAGAAGGCGCGTGGCGCCGGTATCTTCCCGCCCGAGGTGAAGTAACCAGAGGGACGAGTCGAGCCGCAGCTCGACTCGTTCGACCGAAGAGGAGGGCGCCCGAGAGGGTGCCCTTCTTTCATTTCGTGGTGCCGCCGTCCCGGCGCGCGCTCGCCATGGGCCCACCGCCAAGCAGGAAGTCGATGACGGTACGTGCGGCCGGCGAGCGCTTGGGCTGGCTGGGGTAGACGACGGAGAAGGGCCGGCTGGCGCCTCGGTGCTCACGCAGCACCTCGACCAGCGTACCGAACTCCAGCTCCTGCTCGACCAGGAAGTCGTAGACTTGAATCAACCCGGCGCCAGCGCGGGCCAAGGTGATCAAGCCGAGAGCATCGTCGGCGACCCGCAGCTCGGCGTTCGGGACCCAGGAGCGAGGGCCGGAAGCAAAGGTCCAGGGGAGGAGCTTACCGGTGCTCGGCATGACGAAGCCGATGCAGGAGTGCTCGGCGAGCTGGGCTGGTGTGCGCGGTGTGCCGCGCCGAGCCAGGTAGGAGGGAGAGGCGAACACTCCGAGCGCGAAGTCGCCGAGCTTGCGCGCGACGAAGCCAGCCGTCCGGATCGGCCCCATGCGGATGGCCAGGTCGTAGCCCTCGCTGGCGAAGTCGATGTTGCGATTGGCGACGTGTATTTCGAGCTGGATGCCCGGATAGCGCTGACGGAGCGCGACCATGCGCGGGAGGAGTCGGTGGTGGCCGTAGGTCGTGGGCACACTGAGCCGCACCAGCCCGGCGCGCTCGCTCTCCTTGGCGCTCACCGCGCTCTCGGCGCGCGCCAGCAGCTCGAGCGCCTCCTTGCTGGTTCGGTAGTATTCGTGTGCGGCCTCCGTCGGCGTGAGCGTGCGCGTGGTTCGACGGAACAGCGTGGTGCCGAGCGTCTGTTCGAGGCGGAGCACGCCGCGGCTGGCTGCCTGGGGTGTCAGCGCCAGCCGCCGGGCCGCGTTGGAGAAGCTGCCGAGCTCGTAGGTCGCACAGAACACCAAGATATTCGGCAGGGTCGAGGCGAGCGGGGTGGTCACGTTCCTGCGATTTGTAACATGACGGTACAGGTGTCGCGAGCTTCCCTCATCTACCGGCCGAACTCACGCGGGTTCATCTTCTGCTCATGAAGAAACCCAGCTCCTGGTTCGGCGTGGCAGCCCTCGTTGGCCTCGCGGTCGCCTGCACGACCACTCGATCCAGTACCCCCAGCGATTCGCTCCCCGATACGACGAAAGGCAACGCCATGACCCACCGTGTTCTCCTCGCCATGACCAGTCACGACCAAAAGGGCAGCAGCGGCAAGCCGACCGGCGCCTATCTGCCGGAGGTGGCGCACCCGTACGAGGTCTTCGCCCGGGCCGGCTACGAGATCGAGTTCGTCAGCGTACGCGGCGGTCAGGTGCCGCTCGACGGCGTCGAGGGCGCCGACGCGTCCAGCCTGGCTTTCCTCGAGGCACACCGGGCAGAGTTGGCGCAAACGCCGCGGGGCGACGCCGTGGATGCCTCACGTTTCGACGTGATCTACTTTGCGGGTGGGCACGGGGCGATGTGGGATTTCCCGGACGATCGGGCCCTGTCGCAGGTGGCCCGCGACATCTACGAGCGCGGCGGAATCGTGTCGGCCGTCTGCCACGGACCGGCCGCGCTGGTGAACCTGCAGCTGTCGAACGGCCAGTATTTGGTCGCGGGCAAGAAGGTGAGCGCCTTCACCAACGAAGAAGAACGGGCCGTCCAGCTCGACGGAGTCGTGCCGTTCTTGCTCGCCGATCGGCTGAGTGCGCGGGGAGCTCTCCATCAGCCCGCGCCGCTCTGGCAGAAGCAGGTGGTGGTCGATGAGCGGCTCGTCACCGGGCAGAACCCCGCCTCCGCGGCAGCGGTCGCCGAGGCGGTCGTGGGCGTGCTCCAAAAACAGGGAAGCTGAGCGAAGCGAGCGGACCCATGACCTGCTCGCGCCACGGCCGAGGCCGATGGCGGGCGGGTCAGGTTGTCTCTGCTGGGAGCGGTGGCGTGGCGGCGAGGACACGCTGGGCCCGATGGCGGACCCAGGTGTAGGCCACGAGGGCTGCGACCAGGGCGCTCGCTGCAGCGAGTGTCGCGGCGTGGATCCAGCGTGGAGCCTCGGCCAGGTAGAGTCGCCCGACGAGCGAGAGCAGGAGCACCGTGCCCGCTACCTGGAGCACCAGCACCAGGCGCCTCAGCCACGCAAAGGCCGGCGCAGCAGCCTGCTCGAGCTGTCTCCAGAGGAGCTGTTCGCCGCGCCAGTACGTGTAGATCACCGGGATGATTTCGAGCGTCAGGAAGGCGCTCGTGACCAGGCCTCCGACCATGGGTGCGGCGATGCGCTTCATCACGTCGGCGCCGCTGCCCTCCGCCCAGAGCAGCGGGACCAGCCCAATCAGCATGGTGCTCACCGTCATGAGCTTGGGGCGCACGCGTTGTACGGTGCCCTCGGCGTGGGCCTCGATGATGTCCTCGAGGCTGTTGATGCGGCCGGCGCGCAAGCGCCGATCGTAGGCGTGATCGATGTAGACGATCATGACCACGCCCGTCTGGGCAGCCAGTCCGACCAGCGCGATCACCCCCACCCAAACGGCAGTGGACAGGTTGTATTCGAGCAGCCAGAGGGCCCAGACGCTGCCCACCAAGGCAAATGGCACCGACAAGAGGACGATCAACACCTCGGTGAAGTTCTGGAACTGCAGGTAGAGCAGCACGACCGTGATCAGCAGCGCGATCGGGATCAGGAACTTCATGCGCGCCTCCATGTCGGCGAGCAGTTCGTATTGTCCCGTCCACTTCATGTAGTAACCAGCGGGGATGGCCAGCGCCCCCGAGGCCCGGCTCGCGGCGACGGCCTGCTTGGCGTCGTCCACGTAGCTGCCGACGTCGCGCTCCGAGCCGATGTCCACGTACACGTAGCCGACCAGGAGGCCCGCCTCGTCGCGGATCATCGGAGGCCCCGCGGCGACCTTCACGTCGGCGACGGCGCCGAGTGGAATGTGCGCGGGGGTGCGGGCTCCGGCCGAGCTCGCGCCCGAAGAGCTGCCGCCGTCCATGCCGTCGCCCGAGGCCGAGCCGGAGCCCGAAGGCAGTGGAATGACGACCTCGCGGATGGCGTCGAGGCTGGTGCGGAAGTCCTGGGCGTAGCGGACGTTGACGGTGAAGCGGTTGCGGCCTTCCACCGTCGTGGTGACGGGCAGGCCGCCGAGCGCCGACTCGACGACCTCGTTGACGTCCTGGATTTGCAGGCCGTAGCGCGCCAGCGCCTCGCGCTGCGGGATGACGTCGACGTACAGGCCGCCTACCGAGCGCTCGAACAGCACGCTGCGCGTGCCGGGCACCTCGTGCATGACTCGCTCGAGCGAGGTGCCGACGCGCTCGATCTCAGCCGAATCCGCGCCGTAAATCTTGATGCCGATCGGCGTGCGAATGCCGGTGGTCAGCATGTCGACGCGATTGCGGATCGGTTGAGTGAACGCGTTCGTCCAGCCCGGCATGTCCAGTCTGGCGTTCATCTCCTGGATCAAGTCGTCCCGCGTGATCGGCACGCTCGTCGGCAGCGCCCAGGCGAACGGCGCGTGGAGGGAAGCAGGCAGGTGTTCTGCGTACCAGCGGGGCACGTGCTTGTGGCGCCACTGGTTCTTCGGCTTCAGGCGGACCACGGTCTCGACCATGGACAAGGGCGCTGGGTCGGTGGGCGTGTCGGCGCGACCAATCTTGCCCAACACCGACTCGACCTCGGGAAAGCTGCGCAGGATTTCGTCCTGCTTTTGCAGCTGCTGCCGGGCCTGCTCGATCGAAATGGCGGGGAAGGTCGTCGGCATGTAGAGCAGATCGCCTTCGTCGAGCGGGGGCATGAACTCCGAGCCCAGACGTCCAGCGATGGGCAGTGCCGACAGGAGGGCCATGACGCCGATCAGCACGGTCGTCTTGGGATTGTGCAGGGCCACGTGAACGAAGGGCTCGTAGACCTTGCGGATTGCGCGCGAGACGGGGTGGCGTGCCTCGGAGAAGATCTTGCCGCGGATCAGGTAATCGCGCAGCGCAGGCGCGACCGTGATCGAGAGCAAAGCCGCCGAGAGCATCACGAAGGTCTTCGTGTAAGCGAGCGGCTTGAACAGCCGCCCCGCCTGTCCGGTAAGCCCGAAGACGGGCAAGAACGAGACCGCGATGATCAGCAGCGAGAAGAAGATGGCCGGGGTCACCTCGCGCGCCGCCTCGGCCAGCAAGCGCTCGCGCTCTGCGGGGCTCGGGTTTGCACCGGCGAGTTCGAGCTTCTTGTGCGCCGCCTCCACCATCACGATCTCGGCGTCCACGGTGGCACCGATGGCGATGGCGATGCCGCCCAGCGACATGATCGTGGCCGGGATACCCAGGAAATACATGGGAATGAAGGCCGTGGTCACGGCCAGCGGCAGCGCGATGATGGGGAGCAGCGCGCTGCGCAGATGCAGGAGGAAGAGGACGATGACCAAGGCAACGACCAGCATCTCCTCGGTCAGGGCGCCCTTCAGCGTCTCGATGGCGCGTTCGATCAGGTCCTTGCGGCTGTAGACCGGCACGACCTCGACGCCCTCGGGGAGCGTGGGGCGTAGCTCGTCGAGCTTCTGCTCGACCCGCTCGATCACGTCGAGGGCGTTCTCCCCGTAGCGCATGACGACCACTCCGGAGACGGTCTCGCCGCGGCCATCGAAGTCGGCCGCGCCCCGTCGGATGTCGCCACCCATGGTCACGAGACCGACGTCGCGGACCAGGACGGGGGTGCCACGCTCCGCCCGTACGACGATGCTCTCGATGTCTTCGACGCTGCCGAGGTAGCCACGCCCGCGCACGAAATACTCGCGCTCGGACATCTCCAGGACTCGGGCTCCGACGTCACTGTTGGAGCGGCGGACGGCACGGACCACGTCCGAGACGGACAGGTGGAAATTGCGCAGGCGCACGGGATCCACCGTCACCTGGTACTGCTGCTCGTAGCCGCCGACCGACGCGACCTCGGCGACGCCCGCCACGCTGGTCAGGGCGTAGCGCAGCGAGAAGTCCTGCAGGGTACGCAGCTGGCCGAGGTCGTGTCGCCCACTGCGATCGACCAAGGCGTACTGGTAGATCCAGCCGATGCCCGTCGCGTCGGGGCCGATGCGGGAAGTGGCGTCGGCCGGTAGGCGGCTGCGCACGGTGTTGAGGTACTCGAGGACCCGGGAGCGCGCCCAGTAGACGTCGGTTCCCTCCTCGAAGACCACGTAGACGAAGCTCATGCCGAACATGGTCTGGCCACGCACGTCGACGACGTGGGGCGCGCCGAGCAGCGAGGTGACGAGCGGGTAGGTGACCTGATCTTCGACGAGCGTCGGTGACCGTCCCATCCATTCGGTGAAGACGATGACCTGCGGATCGGAGAGGTCCGGGATGGCATCGAGCTCGACGTGGCGCATGGCCGTCACGCCGCCGATGGCCAACGCCAGCGCACCGAACAGCACGAGCGCGCGGTATTTGGCCGATAGATCGATGAGCCAACCGATCATGTCGTTGTCCCGTTCAGTGAGAGTGGCCGGCCGGCATGGGCAAAGGCGCGCTCGGTGGCGTTGGCTGGGCCGGCTGATCCGGCTGGGCCGGCTGCCCCGACTGGGCCGGCTTCGAGGGCGGAGCGGCACTCGACGAGGCCGCCAACGAGGCCTTCAGCCGGCTCTCCGAGTCGAGCATGAAGCTGCCGCGAGTGACGACCCGATCGCCCTCGGCCAAGCCAGACAGCACCTGAACTCGTCCTTCGCGGGACAGCCCGGTGCGCACCAAGCGCGGCTCGAAGCGATCGGTGCCGGTCGCCAGGTAGACGTACTCGTGTTCGCCGGTACGGATGACGGCGTCGCGCGGTACGGACAGACCGAGCGAGCCGGACAGCTCGAACTCGACCTCACCGAACTGGCCGGGCCGCAGGTTGCCGTCCGCGTTGGCCAGCACGATGCGAACGCGGGCGGTGCGGGTCGACTCTTCGAGGATGGGCTCGATGAGATCCACCTTGCCCGTCAGTGCCTCCTGCGTGCTGTTGGCGGACGTGAAGCGCACCTCCATGCCGACGCGCATCGAGCTCACGTCGCGCTCGTGCACGCTGGCGATCACCCACACTTTGGACAGATCGGCGATCTCGTAGAGCACCATTTCCGGATCGGCGCGGGAGCCGAGCAGGGCATTGAAGCGGGTCACCACGCCAGCCGCGGGCGCCCGAATGGGTAGCGCGCGGATGGGCTGGTGGGTGCGGGTGATCTCGTCGATGTCGGCGGCGCCGAGGCCGAGCAGCTCGAGCGAGCGGCGAGCAGCTGCGGTGAGCTCGGCGTTCGGTAGTGGACCGCCGGCAGGTGCGCTGGCGCTCCAACGGCTGGCGGCGACGTAGTCCTCTTGGGCGCGATAGGCCTCGGGGCTGTAGACGTAGGCGAGCGGCTGTCCGCGCTTCACAGCGACGCCCGTCTGGCTCACTGCGACGCGCTCGACGAAGCCAGCTGTGCGGACCCGCACCTGGGCGAGGCCGGTCTCGGGGGCGGAGA
>DATIDO010000166.1:0-4546 GCA_035456245.1 Polyangiaceae bacterium | reverse complement strand
CCGAGCGCCGCCAGCAGGGGGCGCGCCGCCGAGGCGCCGTAGAGCTGCCAGCCGCGCGCTGCTTCCGAGACGGCACACAGGCCGATGTTGGCGAGACAAGCCGCCGAGGCGAGCGCGAACAGATGGAGGCCGAGGCGAGCCGTCGGAGCAGGCGTCTGCAAGAGACCGGTCCCGCCGGCCAAGGGCAGCGTCAGATCGAGCAGAATGGGTACGAGCAGAGCCCAATTGCGCGGTTCGCGCAGAGTCCACTTGCGCGACCAGCGTCGGAGCAAGAGCAGCACGAGCGCTCCACCACCCGCCAAAGTAGGCAGCAGCCCCAGCTCGGCGAAGAACCCGGCGGCCCCCCAGGGAAAGGCCTCCCCGAACGATACGGCGGTGTCACGGGCCCACGGGAACGGATCTCCCGCAGCCATCAGAGCACCGAAGCAGGCACCGAGCGCGAGCAGGAGCCCCGTGAGTCCACCCAGGTAGCCCTCACGGCGTCGCAGCGCGGGTTCGAAGGAGACGGTCAGCGCGAGCGCCGCGCCCACCCAGGCGCTCTCGGCGAGCAGGACTCCGAAGGCGGCACCCACGAGCGGCAGCGGCAGGCGCAGCCCACGGCGCACCTCCCACCACAGCCCGAGCCCGAGGGCAGCCGCCGGGGCCGCTCCACTGACCACGCTCGACTCGTCGAGCCAGCTCGCGCCGAGCAGCGCCGACCACGTCATGGCCAGCGCGAACCAGGGTTCGAGCGCCGTCGGGGCGGTCTTGCGGGCCGTGGCATCACGGGCCAAGAGGTAGGTGAAGAGACCGGCGCAGCCGGCGCCGAGCGCGCCGAGCAGGGTGGCGCGGCTGGCTTGCGCCCCGAAAGGCAGGGCCTCGAACAGCCGACCCAGCCACAGAGAAGGGCTGCCTTGAAGCAGCGCTTCGCCGCCGCCACGCGCAGCCCGGCTCGCGTCGCTGCGCAGGAGCGGCGAGTCGACGGCGTGGAAGAGGGCGGCGCCGAGGGGGGCCAGAGCGGCCAACCAAGCGCCGAGCCGATGCCCCGCAGGGCCGGTCGAGTTCACGCTCATCGCGTGCCACGCCAGGCCGAAATCGGGAAAGTTCTCGGCGAGTAGCCGGCCGAATTCCACCCGAACCCCGGCGCCGGCCCGCCCCTCGGGCGCCTTCGGTTGAGCGGGCCCAGGCAGCGCGGCCTGAGCGCCGCATGGCCTGCCTTCAGGGCCGCGTCCGACCCACGCCTCCCCCCCGGAGGGTGAGGAGGCGTGGGTCGCTTGCTCCGGTCACCCGTGCTGCTCCCGCGGCGCTCACGTTGCTTGTTTGGTCGCGACAAAACGGTTGCCTGGCGGCGAACCGTGTGTCGCTCTAGAAGCCCGCTCCCCCGCAGGCCTTCGCCTGCGCACCCCCCGGAACGAAAGAAGCACACGTGGCCCGTTTCATCGACGAACTGAAGCGCACTCACACCTGCGGAGCACTCCGCGCCGAGCACGACGGCCAAGAGATCGTGCTGTTCGGCTGGGTGGCCAACCGCCGCGACCACGGCGCCCTCATCTTCGTCGACATCCGCGATCGCGACGGCGTGACCCAGGTGGTGTTCGATCCCGAGGCCTCGCCTGCGGCGCACGCCATCGCCGAGACCCTGCGCAGCGAGTGGGTGATCGGCATCCGCGGCAAGGTGAAGACCCGCGGCGAGCAGTTCAGCCAGAAGGAGGGCAAGATGGTCTCCGCGGCGAACCCCAACATCGCCACCGGCGCCATCGAGGTCGAGGTGCTCGAGGCTACCGTCTTCAACAAGAGCGAGACGCCGCCCTTCGAGCTGACCGATCGCATCGACACGCGTGAAGAGGTGCGTCTGCAGTACCGCTACCTGGATCTGCGTCGCGCGCCGCTGCAGAAGGCGCTGCGCACCCGCCACGCCATCAACCAGGCCACGCGCAACTACCTGTCCGACGCCGGCTGCACCGAGGTCGAGACGCCCTTCCTGGTGAAATACACGCCCGGCGGCGCCCGTAACTTCCTGGTGCCGAGCCGCGTGCACCACGGCAAGTTCTACGCCCTGGCCGAGAGTCCCCAGCTGTTCAAGCAGCTGCTGATGTGCGCCGGTTTCGAGCGTTACTTCCAGATCGTGCGCTGCTTCCGCGACGAGGACAGCCGCCTCGATCGCCAGCCCGAGTTCACGCAGATCGACATCGAGGCCAGCTTCGTCAACCAGGACGACATCTTCACGCTGGTCGAGGGTCTGGTCGGCGCGGTGTGGAAGGCGGCGCTCGGCATCGATCTGGCCGAGCTCTACCCGGGTGGCGCCAACGGCGCGCCCAAGTTCCCGCGCATGAAGTTCGACGACTCGATGCGCGACTACGGCAACGACAAGCCGGATCTGCGCTTCGGCATGAAGCACTTCGACATCACCGAGCTCGTGGTCGAGCACGGCGGCGGCGGCGTGCCCTTCTGGGAGCCGATCGCCAAGAAGCTGGCCGACGGCACCTACCGCAAGGACATGCCGGCCGAGATCATCAAGATCCTGGTCGTGCCTGCCAGCGGCAACCTGAGCCGCAAGGACGGCGACGAGCTGGAGAAGCTGGCCAAGAGCATGGGCGCCGGTGGTCTGGCGCGCGCCAAGGTCGACGCTGCCGGTGAGTGGACCCAGTCGCCGCTCAACAAGATGATCACGCCCGAGCTGAAGAAGGCGATCAACGCCGTCTGCGGCGCGCAGGACGGCGATCTGATCGTGTTCCAGAGCGGCAAGACGCAGCTGGTCCACACGGTGATGGCCAACCTCCGCGTCTACCTCGGCAAGAAGCTCGGCTTCATCCCCGAGGTCGGCCACGGCGGCAACTGGAACTTCCTGTGGGTCGTCGATCCGCCGCTGTTCGAGTACGACGACGACAAGAAGGCTTGGACGCCCGCGCACCACGCCTTCACCCGTCCGCACGACGACTGCGTGCAGTACATCGACAGCGATCCGGGCAAGGTGCTCTGCTACCGCTACGACTTGGTGCTGAACGGCTTCGAGATCGGTGGCGGCTCGATCCGCCTCCACGATCCCGAGGTGCAGGCCAAGGTGTTCGCGGCGCTCGGTATCACGGGCGACGAGGCGCGGCAGAAGTTCGGCTTCTTGCTCGACGCGCTGAAGCTGGGTGCGCCTCCGCACGGCGGCATCGCCCTCGGCATGGATCGTCTGGTCATGCTGCTCACCGAGCGCGAGAGCTTGCGCGACGTGATCGCCTTCCCGAAGACGCAGCGCGCCGTCGATCTGATGAGCGACGCGCCCACGGCCGTCAGCAACCCGCAGCTCGAAGAGCTGGCCATCCGCGTCGTCGAAGAGGGCTGAGTCGAACGGTCGTGATGGTTCGGGCCCCGGCGCAGCAATTGCCGGGGTCCCCGACCGAGCCAGCGGGATCACCGCCTACTCGGGACAAAACGAAAGCGCCGCCGAGAGCCCTCGGCGGCGTTCTTCATTGTTGGCGCGCAGCGCCGTCTCTCAGTTGGGCGGCGCGTCGCAGCGCCGTCTCTCAGTTGGGCGGCGCGTCGCAGCGCCGTCTCTCAGTTGGGCGGCGAGCAGGAGCCGATTCTCACTTGGGCGGCGCGACGGTGGCGAGGCCACCCTGTTTGTCGACCGTGAGCTTCACCTCGAAGAACTTCTTGGCCAGTTTGCGCTCGGCTGGGCTCGGGCCGATGCCCCACAGGCCGACCTGCAAGAGCAGCTCTTGGCCCGAAGCCAGCGGCTTCTCGTCCGGTCCGGGCCACGTGCGCTTCCAGCTCTGCGCCTTGTCGCCGAGCGTCACGTCTTTGGTCGTGCCGCGCTTGTCGCCCGACTTCTCTTCGGCCGGACGATGCACGGTGGCGGCGAAGGCCATGGGTCCCGACTCGTCGGCAGCGAGCGAGACGGCGCTGGTGGCGGTCCCCTCCAGGCTCACCTCGACGCCCCAGCCACCGCGCACGCGCACGGCCTTCACCGTGGGTTGGAAGGCCGCCGTCAGGACTTCGATGCGCAGCTCGTTCGGCTTCACGCGGTAGACGAACTCGTAGCCCTTGCCGCTGTCGGTGGTGGGCTTGGTGCTGCTGCCTGCGGGAGCGGTGGCAGGTGCGCCCTCGGTCTCGGCGATCAGCGCGGCGGCCTCGTCCGACAGCTCCGGCGCAGGCTCCTCGGGCGTGCTGGCTTCGGCGCTCGGCGTGGGCTCACTCGCAGGGGGCGTCTCGGCAGGGGGAGGGCTCGAGCAAGCGCTCGTGCTCAGCGCTGCTCCCAGGCCGAATGCTGCGAGGTTCGCTCTAGTGAAAAGTACAGTCGAGGTTCGCATGACGGAGGCAGGGTACACGACCTCGCCGGGGTGCGGATGCGGCCTGTGAGCACTTTCTCGACCGTGGGTGTGAATTTTTCTCCCAGGCCGCGACGGCCGGCGTAGCGCTCGAACGTGCGGGAAGCGGGGTTCCAACGGCGGGGACGATCGGGCCAGACGAAAACTGAGATACGCTCTCCTCTGCATGGCCGACGCTCCCAAACCGCCACGTCCCCTCGTGAGTCGTCCCGCAGCCAAGCCGAGCGCACCGAGTGCGGCTGATGCATCCA
>DATIDO010000165.1:0-2221 GCA_035456245.1 Polyangiaceae bacterium | reverse complement strand
TCGAGCAGTACAGCGCCGTCTGCTTGGTGACGGAGTCGAACCGGCCTCTCGAGGTCGGGGACAAGCTGATCGCCACGCCGGGCTACTGAGGGAATTCCGAGTCGCCAGGGGCCGGGCCGAGGTTCGGCTTGGCCTGCTGCTTGGGCCTGCTGCTTGGGTGGGGCCGCCGTTTTGGGCCGGGGCCGGGTGCGCCAGGCTCGGTGCGCCGGGCTGGGACTCGGGCTCGCTCCCAGTGTATAGACTGCCGCAGCCCCCCGGGGGCGAGCCGCTCGGCGCATGGAAATCCTCGCCACCATCGCATTCTCGTTCGGAGTCATCGCCTACTCGGTGGCCAGCACGCTCTACTTCTTGGAGCTGGTGCGGCCTGTCGGTGAGATCCGCACCGGGCTCGGCGCGCGCGTACTGGTAGCTGGCGCGCTTTGCCACGCCTTCCACCTGGCCTGCGCCGTCTTCGCCAGCGGTCTGCGAACGGCGCCGGGTGTGCAGTTCCTGCTGAGCAGCGCTGCCTTGGTGGTGGTGGGCTCCTTCTTCGTGCTGCGACGTCGTCGCGGGCTCGAGTCACTGGGCGCGTTCGTGGCGCCGTTGGCGCTCACCTTTCTGGTGGCGGCTCAGTTCCTCGAAGTTCAGCTGCCCGCCTTGGCCGTCTCGCGCTGGTTGCTCGTCCTGCACGTCGCAGCCAACCTGCTCGGGCTGTCGTTCGTGCTCTTGGCCGGCGGCACTTCGAGCTTCTACCTGGTCGTGGAGGGGCGGCTGAAGAGCAAGCGCCGCCCATCGGCAGGCGCGCGACTGCCCTCGCTGGACGAGCTCGACACCTTGGGTCATCGGCTGCTCTTGGCGGGCTTCCCCTTGCTCACCTTCGGGGTCGTCAGCGGCGGGGTGTTCTTCGCCCAGCTGGGCCTGCTCTCGGGCGTCTCCTTCGCCCGCGCGGTGCTGGGATACGTCGCCTGGGGTCTGGTCGCGGGCGTGCTCGCGCTTCGCGCGTCCTTTGGCTTCAGCGGGCGGCGCACGGCCTACGGCACGCTGTGGAGCGTGGCCTGCCTCAGCTTGGTCTTGCTGGTCTACGTGCTCCGGCCGCTCTGGGATTCGACGACATGATCGTGGTCGTCGGCGTCTCCCACCATACGGCACCCATCGAATTGCGCGAGAAGGTCGCGCTGAGCGCCGAGTCGGAAGAGCGACTGCTCGCGGAGCTGTCGGCCGATCCGCGTGTGGCCGAGGTGTTCGTGGTGTCCACCTGCAATCGAGTCGAGCTGGTGGCGGTTGCCCGCAGCGCGACGTCCGAGGCCCAGCTGGATTGTGTCGATGCCTGCCGCTCGCTTCTCCTGCAGAAGGCGCCAGGGCTCACCGGTCACCTCTACGCGCGCAGCGGTTCGGATGGCATGCGCCACCTGTTGCGCGTGGCCTCCTCGCTCGATTCGCTCGTGGTGGGCGAGCCGCAGATCCTCGGACAGCTCAAGCAGGGGTTCGAGCGCGCTCGGGAGCGCGGCACCATCGGGCCCACGCTGCATCGGGCCTTCGCCCACGCGGTGCGAGGAGCCAAGCGGGTGCGCACGGAGACGCAGCTGGGGGCTGGTCAGGTTTCGGTCCCGTCCATCGCCGTCGACCTGGCGCGGCAGATTTTCGGTGACTTGCGCGGACACCAAGCGGCCCTGTTGGGGAGCGGTGAGATGGCCGAAGCCGTCGCCAAGTTGCTGCTCGACGCTGGCGCGCGCATCTCCGTGGTGGGGCGCAACCCGGCGCGCGTCGCCGAGCTGGCCAACAAGTTCGGCGGCGAAGGCTACTCGCTCGACCAGCTGGATGCCGTGCTCGTGGCGGCCGACGTGGTGGTGACCAGCACCAGCGCGACCGAGCCATTGATCCGGCGAGACCGGGTGGCTCGTCTGCGCAAGGCGCGCAAAGCCCGCAAAGGACGCAGCCTCTTCTTCATCGACCTCGCGGTCCCGCGCGACGTCGAGGCCAGCGTGGGGGAGCTGGACGGCGTGTTCCTCTACAACGTCGACGATCTCTCCGGTGTCGCCTCGGGCTCGGCGGAAATTCGCCGCAAGGAGGCAGCTCGCGCTCACCAGTTGGTGGAGTCGGCGCTCGAGAATTTCGAGCGCTGGCAGAGCGGCGAACAGGCCACCCCCGTCATCAAGGGCCTGCGCGGCAAGCTGCGGGCCGCTCTGGAGCAGGAGCTCGACAAGAGCCTGCGCGGCAGGCTCTCGGGCTTGGGTGCCGAGGA
>DATIDO010000164.1:0-9561 GCA_035456245.1 Polyangiaceae bacterium | reverse complement strand
CTCGGCACCGCCCTACCGCAGCCAACACGTTTACCGCACCTCCCGCCGTTCATCGCGGCGCAGCGGACCAAGACTGCATCGACAAATGTCGTCGGAAATATAGGTGAAGGGGTGTGTATTGTCGTCCTTCTGCAGCTCTTGCAAGCGGACCTAACCCGGGCCGTTAGAATTCGAAGACAGCGGAGCCAAACGGCATACGTCGCGCGCCGAACACCTGACTACATGGTGACAACGCTTTCGGGCGCCGATATGGCCGCTTGTCTGAACCGATTGGCTACCGGCACAGTGCAAGCCGGCTCTGCGCTTTCGAACTTTCCAAGTCGATTTCCGGTGGAGGTGAAGGCCTCCTCGCAAGACGCCGGCGCGAGCTATTGGAGCGGATTGTGGCAGCTAACCGAATATTGGCACTCGCTTGGTCAGGGCGCGACAACACCTCCGGCGGACCTCGGGTACGGATGCTTGTTGCTTGCAAGCGGCGTGGCTAGCCAAACCCGAACTATCGACATTCATGTCTTCTGCCCGTCGAATCAACAGCAGTTCGCCCAGGACCTGATAACACTACGGGATCCACGCAGCGGCATGAAGCATTTCGAAAGTCAGTTCCCCAGCTCAATGGGGAACCCTTTTGTCTGACGCTTCCCGTCTCTTTGATGAACTCTCTCGTGTCCGCGCGCTATCTAGATGGTGCGGTGACCACGAAGCAGACTGGTTCTTGGGTGGCTGCCTAGAGCTGCTCCCGCATCTTTCGGTAGCATCAGCCGAACCTTCGACCTTAGAAGCATTTTGGCTTGCTCTTAGCAAAAGCGACGGCGCGCCCCGATGGGAGCAGGCGTGGAGCGGCGCATGCGCTACTCGGCAAGTGATGCGTGAGCGCCACGAACAGGCGCGAGAGTTCCTCAAGCGTCAAAGGTCGGAAAGTCAGCAAAAACGACCCGGCGGCCGAAGTTCAACGCAAGTCGATGAGATACGGGTTCGGCTCAAGGAACGTTTCGAACTCGACGAAAAACGGATCAACACGATCGACGTGCATGCAGTGGTGCATCGACTGGAATCGCCTCCAGATGGAGCATCGGCCGATATCTACGCGAGGCTCGCCGCTGACATTATTGCTCACGATGACCGTCCCTCGACTCTCGTCCAGCTCGCTGCCTTTGCGAAAAGTGTAATTTCTCGACCAACTCACTGGCAATTCGCCTCTGCTGTGTCTCACCTCACGGTTCGTGGCTACTCGTTGTATGGCTCCTTCGCGATCGCTACGAATCTTGAGGTGTTCCGCCTCCAAGATCCAACAGACGGAACGGAGCTCGTTGTGGAACTGCAGAATGGCCTCGCCAAGGTTCGGATATTCGCCGATGGAGGGATCGTTATAGGCAGCGCGATCATCAGAGAGCAAGGGAGCGCGCTTGCACACGAGGCCAGCGTGGCTAGCCTCAGCGACAGTCTAGATGCTGCCCTCAGTGCAAGACCAAGACGAAACTGAGAGCGCAACAAAGCCCTGCGCCGCCTCCACACGTAGGTCGAGCTCCGCCATCTGACACCCGCCCGAGAGCGGGGTGCTGGTCGAGTTCGGGTTCTACGTCAGCTCCTCGAGCAAGAGAGTTGAGGGCCAGGCAGGCGTACCCAGCAACTAGGCCGCTCGCGCGGCCGAGAGCGGTGATGTGAGAGCATCCCTCTCCCACCCCGTTTCCCACACTTCCGGCGAAACGGGTGGATCGCCCGAGTAACGCCGGATCAATGTTTTCGGTTAGTTAGAACGTCCTGAAACGGCCCGAAACGGGCCTATTTCGTCTTGCCAAGGTTGACGTCGAGAGTTCGAATCTCTTCTCCCGCTCAAAAATCTTCGAACCCCGGGCCCTCCCGGGGTTTCGTCGTTTGTAGCCGAGAAAGAGATTCGAACGGGCAGGCCGGTAGCGGCCTGCGGGAGTGGCACGCCTCCGGCGCGCCGCTTCGCGTCGACCCGAACTGCACGCAGTCCGCACCGCGGACGAGTAGCAGTGAGGGCCACGTCCCCGCGCCGGCGCGGGGCGAGCGCCCTAGGCGCGAGAGTGCATCTCTTCGCCCGCTCCGCAGAACAAGCAAGAGCTAAGGGTCTGAGACTTCGGTCTCGGGCCCTTTTTCATTCCATCCCACCACTCCCTGCTTCTTCCTAACACTTTTCCCACCATCCCCTGCTTGGACGAGCTGGATGACGCGAGCGAGACCCTCGCGGCGCTCGTCGCCGCGCACGGTGGAGTAGTGCTCCTGCATGTGCGCGGTCGAGTGGCCCGACACCGACCGGGTGAGAAGGTCCGCCTCTTCGGCCGCTCGAGCCAGGTCCTGGAACGTGCGCCGCATCCCCCGCTGCGTGAACCGATACTTCACCCCAATCGCTTCCGCGACCTCGGCAAAGGGCTGGTTCAAGACGTTGGGAGCTCGGAAGCCACCCGTGACAGAAGGGAAAAGCAGGTCTGAGTCCTGCTGCTCACTCGTCTTGAGCTGGGTCTCGACGTGCCAACGCAAGACGTCCATGCCCTCGAGAGGGATCTGAACGGCGTAGCGCTTGCCGGTCTTCTCCGAACCCATGACGTGATCCCCCCTGGTCTGGCTCTGCCGAATCAAGAGACGCCCCTCCTCCCACAGCACGTCGGGGGTTACCCCGCTGCTGCCTTCGAAACGACGCGCAAAATGGAAAGCCACGAGTTGATCGTCGTGGGGCTGTAGGCCCCGGCGTCGATCAGGCGCGCCATCCCATCCTTCCATTTCTCGATGTGAACCCCGCGGATTTCGTCGAGAACGAAGTAACCGAAGCCAGGGACCGAGAGCCCTTCCCCTGTCGTCCTGAACAACGCCCAGCAGTGCACGAGTTCGACTGTGTCGACGGAATTCTCGGGCTTCAGCCGTTGCGCTCGAAAATAGAAGCAGATCGGGATCCCGGCGAGGACCTGGCGGGCCGTGACGGTCGCAATCGACCGCGGGCGACCATCTGAATGACGATCGGCCAAGGCGCCAGTGTTCGCCAACCAGCTCAGCGGATGCGAATGGAATTTTCCGACGCCCAGAGGCGGGATTTCTCGCCTGCTCCTGGGCGCGTCGCTGTGAGACGTAGCCCTCCTCGAACGGAAGCGAATGCCAAAGGAAGGATCCAGCTCATGTTTCACCGCAGTCCGAAAGTTCGTTGGTCCCTACTGATTTGCGCGTTGACCGGATGCGCCGTCGATGCGCCGATGGAAGACGAGGAGTTTTCGACTTCGGAGTTCGCGCTCACCGCGAACGGCCTGTCGGCCAACTTGACGGTCAGTTCCAGCTGGAACACCGGCTATTGTGCCGAAATTGCCGTCGCGAACGTAGGGTCGACTCCCATCACGAGCTGGGAAGTCCAGGTCGATCTCGCGCAGTCCACGTTCCAAAGCGGTTGGAGCGCGCAGCTCAGCACGAGCGGGGGTCGCTTGATCGCCAAGCCTCTCGATTGGAACAGGAACCTCGCCGTGGGAGCGAAGACGAGCTTTGGCTACTGCGCGACCACCAACTCGACGTTGCGACCCACCGTCGCCGCGGTGACGGCCAACGGAACCAGCAATGGCAGCGGCGGCTCGACCGGCACCGGCGGCACCACCAGCACCGGCGGCACCACCAGCACCGGCGGCAGCGTCAACGTGCCTGCGAAGTTCGTCGGCAATATCACGACGGGCAACTCGATCGACACGAACGGTCGAACCTTCTCCAACCACTGGAACCAGATCACGCCGGAAAATGCCGGCAAATGGGGTTCTGTCCAGTCTTCGGCGACCTCCGGGTTCAACTGGAGCTCGCTCGACGCCATCTACGACTACACGCAACGCAAGGGCATCCTCTTCAAGGAGCACACGTTCGTCTGGGGAGCGCAGCAGCCGGGCGGAACGATCACCGAGGCCAACGTGCGCACCTGGATGCAGGCCTTCTGCCAGCGTTATCCGAAGACGGCGCTCATCGACGTCGTCAACGAGCCGCCGCCTCACACGACTCCGAGCTACGCCAACGCGCTCGGAGGTGGAACGAACGGCGATTGGAGGTGGATTACGAACGCCTTCAAGATGGCACGCCAGTATTGCCCGAACGCCGTCTTGATCCTGAACGACTACAACAACATCGAGTACGCGAGCCAGAATCAGCACTTCATCGACATCGTCAAGGCGATCAAGGCCGCCGGCGCGCCGATCGACGCAGTCGGTGTCCAAGCACACGGGCTCAGCTCGGCCGTCTCGACCGCGACCATGAAGACACTGATCACGAAGCTCCACAACGACACCGGCCTGCCGGTCTACGTCACCGAGTACGACATCGATCTCGCGGACGACACGGCTCAACTCAACAAGTACAAGGAGCACATCCCCTTCTTCCTCGGCACCGAGTGGGTCAAGGGTGTGACGCTCTGGGGTTGGATCTACGGCTCGACCTGGATTCCGAACAGCGGGATCGTTCGCAACGGGACGAACCGTCCAGCGATGAACTGGCTCATGGACACCCTCGGGCGTCCTCGCTGAGTCCAACGTGCGCGGCGCGCCGATGCCCCTCGGGGCGCCGCGGTTTTTCATTCGATGTCTTGGCTGCTCTCCCGAGGAATCCATGAGCAAATCGTTCGTTCGCGCCGGTGCCTTCGCTCTCGTTCTGCAGCTCGCGGGCTGCATGACTTCACCCACGGAGTTCGAGGACGACGTCTCCGAAGTCGAGAACGCTCTCACTTCGAACGGCCTCTCCGCGACGCTTTCGCTCTCCTCGCAATGGAACAGCGGCTACTGCGCGGACGTGAGCCTGGTCAACACCGGCGCGACGGCGATTTCTTCTTGGGAGGTTCAGATCGACCTGACCCAGTCGACGTTCGCCAGCGGATGGAGCGCCAACATCACGTCCAGTGGAGGCCGGCTCGTTGCCAAGCCTCTCGATTGGAACCGGAACCTCGATGTCGGGGCGACGACGAGCTTCGGTTTCTGCGGCAACACCTCGGCGGCGGTGCGCCCCGTCGTCGTGAGCGTCGTCGCCAACGGTTCAGCGGGCGGAAGCGGTGGCTCTACCGGTACCGGCGGCTCCACGAGTACCGGTGGCACTAGCCCTACGGGCGGCGGTACGAGCACCGGTGGCTCGATCAGCACCAGCAGCTCGACCGGGACCTGCACGCTGCCGTCGTCGTTCAAGTGGACCTCGTCGGGGAGCCTCGCCGACCCCAAGTCGCCCTCGGGAGCCAACTGGGCGTCGTTGAAAGACTTCACCGTCACCAAGAAGAACAGCGAATACCTGGTCTATGCCAGTGTCTTCGACGTCGCTTCGAACGCCTACCAAGGCGCGTTCCTGAAGTTCGGCGACTTCTCACAGATGCGGAATGCTACCCAGGTGTCCAAGCCGGGCATGGTCGCGCCACACCTCTTCTACTTCTCGCCCAAGAACATTTGGGTTCTCTCCTATCAATGGGGATTCAAGTACGCGACCAGCGCCACGCCGGAAAACCCGGCGTCCTGGAGCGCTACGAGGAGCCTGCTTTCGAACAACCCCACGACGAGCGATCCCGCAGGCACGGGTCCCATTGATCAAAGCCTCATCTGCGACGGGGCGAACTGCTACATCTTCTTCGCCGGCGACAACGGGGTGATCTATCGGGGCTCGATGCCGATTGGGAACTTCCCGGGGACGTTCGGCAATGCCGCGGCGATCCTTCGTGATTCGCCCACGGCGCTGTTCGAGGGGGTGGAGGTCTACAAGATCAAGGGTCAGAACAAGTACCTCATGATCGTCGAGGCCGCCGGCAATGCTGCCCAGCCTTGGGGTAGTCGGTTTTTCCGTGCCTTCACCGCGGATAGCTTGGGCGGGAGCTGGACCGCGATGCCGAGCGCCTCTTCCCGCGCCACTCCGTTCGCGGGAAGCGCGAACGTGACGTTCCCGGGAGGAAAGTGGACCGACGACATCAGCCATGGCGATCTGGTTCGAGAGGATCCGTCCGAGCGGAAAGAGGTCGATCTCTGTAGTCTCCGCTTCCTCTACCAAGGCAAGGGCAGCTCCAATGCCGCCTACAATTCCTTACCCTATCGACCTGGCCTGCTCACCCTGGTTCGCTGATCGCCGTCCCCAGCTCCAATGAAGCCTCGTACTCGCGTTCTCTCGCTTGCGCTTTCGCTCCTGCTGTCGGTGGGATGTCGCAGCCCCGAGAAAGAACCCGAGACGAAAAGGGCAGCGACAGCGCAAGCTCCGAGTGGGTCCGCTCCGTCGCGTCCGCCGGCCAACCCCGAGACGCTCTTCGAACTCGCTCGTTCGGCCTACTCCGCGATCCTCCACGTAGACGGCGACTGGCTCTATGTCGTGACTACCGCGGAGATCGCGAAATGGAGATCCGGTCACCCGCTCGAACGAAAGGCGATTGACTTGGGATCTGCGATGGTCCCCCGACACGACGAAGTCGTCTTCGCCGAGGGTGGGGCGCTCCGGCGCTCCGTCTGGGGAGAAAAGTCGTCGGCGATTCTGCGCGCCGAGGAGACGCCTCCGGAACGCTTGGCAGCGACCGACAGCAGCCTGTTCGTGCTGCAGCGCAATGTCGAAGGAGGGTCCGAGATCAGCCTCTTCGCGAGCGGTGCGCTTAAAAAGATCTACGAAACCACATCGTCGATCGCCACCCTTTCGGCGAAGGACGACCGAGCCTTCTTCGTCGAGGCGAAGGACGAGAACTTCCGAATCGTCAGTGCCACCCGTGGCGGTCGAGCCGTCTTTGGCCCCGAGCACCCGGGGCGCACACCTGCGGCCCTCGCGGTGAGCGACTCCATTTACTACTACGATGGCCCTCGCCGCGAAGTCCGGCGCATCTCACTCGAACTCGATGCGGAGCAAGTCGTTGCCAGCGACGTCGTCTGCTCGCCTCTTCACGTCGCCGACAGGGTGTACTGCGCGTTTCCGGGCAGCATCACGGCCATTGGCCTGAACAACCCTTCGAAAGTCGATCTCGAGGTGCACGCCCGTGGGCCCATTACCGCGCTCACGACTTTCGAAGATCGACTCCTGTGGATCGAAGACGCTGGGGCGGAACGACTCGTCGTGAAAAGCTTGCCTCTCGAGTGACCGGATCGGCGACTGACGCTCAACGAGTGACGCAGTCGTTCATGGCCTGCCAGATAGCGCTGGCGCTGGCTTTGGCCCCCGCCGAAGTCGGATTGAGGCCCCCCACGCTCAGGAACTCGTCATAGTGGCCGGCGAAGGCCACGCGCAGGTCCACCCAGGTGCAGGGGAGCGGCGCGCTCGAACAAGCCCCCTCCAGCAGCGGACGGAGGGCCTCCATACGCGCGTGCACGGTGGGGTCCTGGGGATCCGGGTAGCCGACGAGGACGACTCGCTCGACGCCGTCCGTCGCGAACGATTGCAGCAGTGAGCCAAGCGCAGCGATGGCGTCGGCGAGCCAGGGGCAGGGTTCGGCCGCGCTTTCGCAGTCACCCCAGAGCACGTCAAGCCGATCGCTTCGCCGCCATCGCTCCTGCAGCCTTCGACCTGTTGGAGGAGAACGTCGACGACTGTAGCCCGTCGCGACCCCTCGCCGTGGTGGCGTTCCGCGGCACGAACCATCCGATCGTCCCGTACGCAGGCGGGTACTCGCCGGTCGTTTCGGGCATGCCGATCACGTTCCTGGGTGCGCAGGCGACGTTCGAAAAATGGGCCGACCTCGACGGCTGCAGCGGCGCAGCGGTCGACCAGGGCGAAGGCTGCAAGACGTACCAGAACTGCCAGGACGGAGTGACGGTCAGCCCGTGCACGAAGACGGGCGGAGGGCACGAGTATGGCAACGCCGCCTTCGCCTGGCCGATTCTCAAGCAACACACGCTGCCGTGAGGCTTCGGTCGGCCGAGAAGGTGGGCTCAAAGCCCGAGTGCGCCGATCATCTTCTCGCCGTAGCGCGTGCCGAGTGTCACTTGTGCGTCGTGCCCGAAGTGCAGGTTCCAGGTGTCGGCGGGATCGATGGTGAGCCCCTGCGCCGAGACCACGAAGGCGTTGTCGATCAGACCCGGGAGCTGGTTGACGAGCGGGTTGTGCTTGGCGCAGGAGCCGGAATAGAGCAGTTCACCAGCCAAGAATGGCACCGAGCCGAGGCCCAGATCGGTGCGTAAATCCGAGACGAGCGTCTTCACCTTGCCGGGCCAGGCGGAGTCGCCGCAGTTGGACTCCCCCTGATGGAACAGGATGCCCTCGATGACGCCACCCACGTCTTGGGCCGCCTGGGCCCGCGCCACGATCCAGCCGTATTTGGCACCTCCTACCTTGAGGAAGGTCTCGATCTTCTCACCGCTGATGGCGGAAGGGACCAGGCCCACGGTGTCGGCTTCCGGGTAGTGAGGCAGGAGCGTCTTGGAGAAATAGTCGCCGGGACCGATGGCGCCATTCCAACACTCGTGGAGCGGCGGAGCAGCCACGTCCCACTGGTCGGCGACGCGCCCCGTGCTCGCGCACGCGTCGAAGCCCAGCACGCGGATGCGCGGATCCTCCACCCTGTCTGCCGCTTCGGCCTTCGGGTAGCCGGCCATGTTCGATTGTCCGAGGAGCAAAAACACGTGGAACACCGGCTCTGCGGAGGGCGTACCGCCACTCGAGCCGCCGCCCGTGCCGCCTGCCCCGCCGCTTGCGCCAGAGGTCGGCGCGGCACCGCCAGTCGCAGAGGAGTCACCTTCGGTCCGACCGCCGGTACCCGACAGGCCACCTGCCCCTTCATCCGTGGTTGGGCGGTCGCCCGAGCACGCCGACTGACAGGCGAGGAGGTGCGCGCCGAGCAACAGCCCAGTTCGCAAGGTCGGAGCCAGCGGAGTTCGAGTCATGGCGGCGAACTCGTCGTGCCACGTCGAAGATCTCATTCGCAGATGCTCGAATTCTCCTGCAGGGCATCGAAATTTCGCCCATTGCGAGAATGGGCTCGGGCCGAGCCGGCCGCATTCCAGCGGGGAGGGGCGCGAAATCTCCTCTGCTTTTTCGCGGTCGAACGGCCGAGCATGGGCCATGCAGGTCCGCTTTTCTTCGGTTCGGTTCAAAATTCTTTTCTGTTTCACCTGGGTGATGGCCTCGGGCCTCGCCTGCAGTACGGTTGGGTCCGACGGCGGCCCCGAGGACGGCTCCGACGACGCTGCGGTGCCCGATGGAGGTGACGGATCGACCGGCGACGGCGACGACGGAGGGGCTGGCGGCGACGGAGGGAGCGGAGTCGACGTCGCGAGCTGCGACGAGCCCGAGCCCTGGGCAGCGCCGGAGCAAGAGCGGGTGATCGGTGAGGGCTCGGCTGCGAGTTGCGATGAAGCCGCCCTGCGCGCGGCCCTGGCGGAGGGCGGAAATGTCACGTTCGACTGCGGCGACGAGCCGGTCGTCATCGCCGTGACGAGCGAAATCGAGATCCACGCACCGACCGTGCTCGACGGCGAGGATCGGGTGACGCTCGACGGCGGGGATGCGAATCGAATTCTGGTCGTCGCGTCGAACAGCTCGCTGTCGGTGCGTCGGCTGCGGTTCGTTCACGGCAAGGCTCAGGACACCATGGAGCCGGAGGGTATCGGTGGCGCGGTCGCCGGCAACTGGCGCAGCAAGGTCGAGGTCATC